>NZ_JBIVOP010000009.1:0-204843 GCF_044754175.1 Neobacillus sp. NPDC093127 | reverse complement strand
ACGGTAAGTACCTTGCGCCTCCTTAGTGGTTGGTCGATGTGTACCCCCACAGTGGACTTTCACCACCTAGATAGTTGCCATGCCTGGCACACCAGCAAAAAGGCCAAGGTATGGATCCTTGGCCAATTAAATAGTTATTCATTATTGGGTAACATTCTTTAAGACGTGCTTCATGACAAATGCATAGATTAAAATCGTGCCACCAACAAACGCAAACGCCATATGTAACACCTTCCTTATCAGTCTACCTGAGAATGATTTTCATTGTTGCCTTCATTTTAGCATGGCTGATAATCATTTTCAATATCCGCAGTGCATCTGTCACATTTATTTAACAATCCTTGGGATAAACCGATGGCAGTCTTGAAAGACTTCGTCATATTCCGTAAACATTCTAAGCGCTTTCTCTTCCTCATGTATCCGGATTGACAGGATCATGAAGTTGAATATCGAAAACAACAGTGCCGTATAGAAGGCATTAAACAGCAGCGGGACGACAAGCAGCTCCGTCGCGACAACAAAATAATTAGGATGCTTTAAAAAGCGGTATGGTCCTTTCCTGATTACCAGCGCATGCTTTAAGACAAGTATTTTTGTATTCCAAAACTTTCCGAGTGAGGAAATGGCCCAGCCTCTTATGAACTGCGCAAGTATAAAAATAGCTAGAAATATTGGCCATATCGGTGATAGTCCGCGATTTAATAAAATTTTTTCGGAACAAAGAGTAATGAAAAAAAGCAGGTGCATAAAGACCATATACTTATAGTGCTTGTTACCAAATTCTACGGCTCCCTGCCGCTTCATCCATATTTCATTTCTTTTGGCGATAAAAAGTTCCACAACACGCTGAATGGCGATGAAACCAATTAATAGAACAAATGGAAGAAGATTCTTCATTTACATCCACCTCAAAAGAAGTAATTCTGAACTAAACCCCGGACCAAGAGCGGTTCCAAGTCCAATTGCGTCTTTAGGAATGTCCATCTCCATATATCTCCGCAGCACATAAAGAATAGTTGCCGAGGACAAATTTCCAAACTGTTTTAAAACTTCAAGCGATACCTCGGTCATGGAAACTGGAATATCTAACGCCTTCACGTAAGCATCGATGACTTTTTTTCCACCGGGATGGGCAATAAAGCAGTCTATTTGTTCAAGTTCGATTTCATGCTCATCTAAAAATCCTTTGACATTCGGCTTTAGCCATTCCTCGACAATATGGGGAATATCACGAGAAAACAGGACAAATAAACCTGTATTTCTTATTTCCCAGCCCATCACGTCCAAAGAATTAGGCATGAGGGTCGATTGGGTGGCGATGATGGAAGGTGACGACGCCTTCTTGCTAATAATCTTATGGTTCACAGCATCGCCGCAAACTAATGCACAGGCAACCCCATCAGCAAAAAGAGAAGTTCCAATCAGATTACTTTTCGAAAGGTCATTCCTCTGAAACGTCAAGCTGCAAAGCTCGACTGACAGAACAAGGACTTTTGCTTTAGGGTAAGCCAAGCAATATTCATAGGCCCTTGATAACCCGGCAGCCCCTCCTGCACAGCCCAGCCCCCAAATCGGTATCCTTTTCGTATGCGGATTAAAAGGCAATTGATTCATTATTCTTGCTTCAATACTTGGGGTTGAAATCCCGCTTGTTGATATGAAAAAAATGGCCTCGACCTCTTCGTAAGCAATCGGTCTCTTAAGAAAGTCTTGATTGTTTAAGCATTTGACAATCGCTTCTTTTCCAAGTGTGACTGCGGACTCTATATAAGCATGATTCTTCTCTTCAAAAGAATGGTTTTCTTTAAACCATTCTAGCCCTTTCGCAAAATGTCTTTTTTCAATTTGTCCATTTTGGAAGGCCTTCATTAGTCTCTCAATATCTTTAAATGATTCAGCAAAAAGCTCTCTGGCAAATTGCGACGCTTGATCTTGGTTAATTTCATATGGAGGAATAACCTCTGCAACTGAAATAATCGTAGGCATCATCATACTCCTTCAACGGTCGTAAGGGTATTTTTACCAATTAACCAATAATTATTCATATGACTCAAAAGACAAAAAAAAGCTCCCCATGTAGGGAAGCAAACGTTTTGAAGGTTGTTGTTGTTGTGCACTTCAATTATAGCGCGGATTTTACAACACATCATTACACAATCTTTTCCAGTGGTTTATTAAGTGCCTAACTGATTATTTTTCTGATTGTTTTTGAACTTCGATTTTTATTTTGTTTCCCGCAACTAACCCGCAAATTTTACAGATTGCTGCTTCATTATATAGGAGCCGGCATTTTTCACAATAATACTTCTCCACAAAAACACACTCATTTCTCAAGGAAAATAGGACATTTATTTTTATCATATTTTAACTAATTTGAAATGTGACTCCCATTTTTTAAAAAACAGGAATTCGAAGTATGTGAAGTGTTTATCAATTACTTTTATCACAGGTAAGGTGTGATTGTTCACATTTTATTCACATTTACTCGATGTTAAATGTGATATAAATCACTGTTACATCAAGTTTTTACCATTACCATAGTAAATATCTAAGGAATGAACAATTTGTGAACTTACAAATTTAGTATTTTACTTTCACAATTGTTTTGTATGATGAAAGAGAACTAATTTAGTTAATTTTCTATTTTCGGAAGGGAGTCTTGGGGATGGCAAAAACGGAACTGAAAACAAATCAAAAAACAGAGATGGAAGATCGCTCTTCTCTCAAAGGGACATTAGCATCTGTTTTCTTTTTAGGAATCTTTATCATTGTTACATGGGTAAGTGTTTATTACCTATTCGTAGATCGTTTTTAACTTTTTAGGGGGGAAAAAAGTATGCACATGCATAAATTAGAAAAAATCTGGCTGATTTTCGGGATAAGCTGCCTGGTCATTTTTTTGACAGTCGTTGGGGTTAGCGCCTTCTATCTAGGCAACAAACCGCCAAGCTGTTTAACCACCGTTAATCCGGAAACGGTTGGTCAAGAAAAACCATTTAATGAACCAGGCCTGCATAAAGTAGATGGGAAAGCTTGGGAATATGAATTAGTCTACGTCGCATCAGCTTTCTCTTATAATCCAGCACAAGTAGAAGTCCCGCTTGGGGCAAAGGTTAAAGTAATTGCTACCACAAAGGATGTTATACACGGCTTTGAAGTAGCTGGAACAAATATTAATATGATGCTTGAACCTGGCTATATCAGTGAATATACAACAACATTTGACAAAGCAGGCGAATTTTTAATTGTTTGTAACGAATACTGTGGTGCTGGACACCATTTAATGTTCTCAAAGATTGAGGTGGTAAAATAATGATTACTTCTACAGCTGCAAAAGTAAAAGTTGACCCGCGTGATGCAAAGCTTTCCATGGCACACTTTTTTGTTGCCTTTTCGGCGCTTGCCCTTGGCGGATTAATGGGGCTCCTGCAAACTCTTGTCCGTTCCGGCAAATGGGAGCTTCCATGGGGAATTGATTATTATCAAATCTTAACAGTACATGGTGTATTAATGGGTCTTGTTTTAACTACTTTCTTTATTATGGGATTTCAATATGCGGCGGTGAGCCGAACAACAGGCGGACACTCGAATGCCGCTAGACGGACTGGCTGGATTGGCTTCTGGATCATGTTAGTCGGTACATTAATGGCAGCAACAATGGTTCTTCTGAAGGAAGCATCTGTACTGTACACTTTCTATGCTCCACTAAAAGCACACTGGATTTTTTACTTGGGCTTAACCTTTGTGATTATCGGCAGCTGGATTGACGGTGCAGCACAAATCATGACATATGCGAGATGGCGTAAAAATAATCCTGGTCAACCAAGTCCATTACTAAGCTTTATGGCAGTAATCAATACGGTTATGTGGATCGTTGCTACATTAGGTGTTGCTGCTACGGTTTTATTCCAATTACTTCCTTGGTCACTTGGATTAGTTGATACTGTTGATGTCCTAGTCAGCCGTACATTGTTCTGGTATTTTGGTCACCCATTAGTGTATTTCTGGTTACTGCCAGCGTACATGTGTTGGTATGCGATTATTCCTAAAATTATTGGCGGAAAAATTTTCTCAGATTCACTAGCACGTTTATCGTTTATCCTGTTCCTGCTCTTCTCGATTCCGGTTGGTTTCCATCACCAATTAACAGAGCCGGGAATTGATCCTGCTTGGAAGTTCTTCCAGGTAATCCTTACTTTCATGGTTGTAATCCCTTCATTAATGACGGCGTTCTCTCTATTCGCAACATTTGAGAGATATGGACGCAGCAAGGGAGCAACAGGTTTGTTTGGCTGGTTTAGAGTACTCCCATGGGGCGATGCACGCTTTATCGTTCCTTTCATTGGGATGGCTGCATTTATTCCTGCCGGTGCAGGTGGTATTATCAATGCTTCCAACCAAATGGACCAAGTCGTGCATAACACGATTTGGATTACTGGTCACTTCCATTTAACAGCAGCAACATCGGTTGTGTTGACGTTCTTTGGAATTTCATACTGGTTAGTTCCGCATTTAACAGGACGTAGATTAACAAAAGCTATGAATAAATTAGCGATTATTCAGGCATGGGTTTGGTTCATAGGGATGGCCTTCATGTCAGGGTCGATGCATATCCAAGGGCTGCTGGGCGGACCAAGACGTTCTGCATTCTCCACTTACGGCGGTTCCGAGCAAGCGGCTGAATGGATCCCTTACCAAATTGCCCAAGCAGTTGGCGGGACGATTTTATTCCTTGGTATAATTCTCGTTTTAATCATTTTTGTAAATCTAGCTTTCTTTGCTCCTAAAGGGGAAGAGGAATTCCCTGTTGCTGAAGCAGAAAACCCTGAAGAAAAAGCACCAATGGTGTTTGAAAACTGGAAATTATGGCTTGGCATTACCGCAGCTCTCATTCTTTTCGCTTACACGATACCGTTTATCGATATCATCCAAAACGCACCACCAGGTTCTAAAGGATTCCAGACCTGGAATAAGTGGTGATAAGAAAGTGAAAATCTTGTAAATGCAGAAAAGGCTTCAATCGACGTCGATTGAAGCCTTTTCCTTTTGTATTTTACTAAAAGACCCTTTAGGAAAGTTAATTAATAAAACAGATAATAGGATGATAGTCGATCCAATCCCTTGGATTATCCCAAAACCTTCTCCATAGAGTAAAACACTTAATAGAGTTGCGATAACCGGTTCGACCGTAGCAATGATAGCCGCTTTACTGCTTTCTATCTTCTCAAGCCCTTTTGTATAGCATAAGTAAGCAATGACTGTAGGAAAAAGCCCCAGACCTATTCCATATATAAGAACATCTCCTGTGGCAAGCACACTCCCCTTCTTCCACAGTCCGGTTATTGGAAGCAAGGTAATCGCTGCAACAATAAACGTGTAAAGTGTAACGGTAAATGGCCGATATTTTTTCAAGGCAAATTTCCCAAATATACTGTAAAGTGCGTAGCCAAAACCAGCACCAAGCCCTGTTAATAGGCCTGCGGCGCTAATTGTGGCTGCATCGGTCACATTAAGTCCAGCAATCAAGACGTAGCCTAGAATTGTTCCTGTGACCGAAATAAGTTTGACCGACTCCATTTTTTCCTTTAGAAAAAAATAGGATAATACGGTGACGAACGCCGGAGCAGTATACAATAAGATCACGGCAATCGATAAATTCATTTGATTAATGGCCGAAAAATAGCACCAGTTAAATAAAACAATACTGCAGATACCCGTACCAATAAATAGCGGAACATCAGTGAAGCTTATTTTCAAATGGCCCCGGTATTTTACGATTCCAATTAATGCTAGTAAAACAGCTGCTGTCACTACTCTGACAGCAACAATTTCCATCGGAGTAAATCCAAGGCTCGTTAATTTTCTAACAAAAATAGCAATGATTCCCCATAACCCTGCACTAACGGCGATTAAAACGATGGGAAGGGTTTTCTTCAATTCAACTGATAAACCTTTCCATATTTCTCATAAAGGTAATCAATTAAATATTTAGCATTTAAGTCTTCACCTGTTACATCGTTTACTATTTCCAGCGGCTTTTTCAATTTTCCAAAGCGATGGATTTTTTCCGTCAGCCATTCCTTAATTGGGAGTAAATCCCCTCCCGCTACTAATTGGTCAAAATTCGGAAGCTCCTCGAGCATTTTATGCTTAAATTGAGCTGCATACATATAACCCAAGGCATACGAAGGGAAATAACCAAAACTTCCTCCTGCCCAATGGACATCCTGAAGAACACCTTGAGCGTCGTTTTCAGGTCGAATGCCTAAGTACTCTTCATACATATTATTCCAAATTTCAGGAAGATCTTTGACCTCGATTTCATCATTAAATAACCCTTTTTCAATTTCATAGCGAATAATGACATGGAGCGGGTAGGTTAATTCATCTGCTTCAATTCGAATGAAGGATGGCTTGGATTCATTAATCGCCCGGTAAAAGTCTTCTATTTCCACTTGATCAAACTGACCGTTTGCATATGTTTTTAACAGTTCATAGTTGTTTTGCCAAAATGAAAAACTTCTTCCTACAATATTTTCATAGAAAAGGGATTGTGATTCATGAATCCCCGTTGACGTTCCTGTGCAAAGTGGTGTCCCAATCAAGTCTTTTGAAACATTTTGTTCGTATAAGGCATGACCACCTTCATGAATCGTACCAAAAACGGCTGTACGGAAGTCATTTTCATCATAATTGGTTGTTACGCGAACATCACCAGGATTTAAACCGGTGGCAAAAGGATGAACCGTTTCATCCAGTCTGCCTGCATTGAAGTTATACCCCATTTTCTCTAGGACCTTTAAACTGAATTCGCGTTGATTTTCTTTTGGAAATTCTTCAAATAGAAAGTCCGTTTTAGGTTTATGAGCCGAGTCTGAAATCTGCTTGACCAAAGGAACAATATTATCCCTTAGTTCACCAAATATTTGATCCAAAACGTTCATCGTCATACCTGGTTCGTACATATCTAATAAGACATCATACTTATTTTCTTCATGGCCCCAATAGCTGACGAACTGTTTTGTCATGGCAACCAGCTTTTCTAAGTAAGGACTAAACAAAGCAAAATCAGCTTTTTCCTTTGCTTCCTCCCAAACACTTTCCGCCCTAGATTGGAGAATTACAAACTCTTTGTATTCTTCCGCAGGTATTTTCTTATTTCGATCGTAATCTTTTTTGCATTCTTCAAGAATTTTCCTAGTCGTTTCGGACATTTGCTGTTTAGATAAATTAGCTATGTATGCTGCCATTTCTTCAGAAGTAGACATTTTAAAGACTTCTGATGATAACATTCCAATTACTTTAGACCTTTGCGCCGCCCCCTGCTTAGGTGCCCCTGTTCTTAGATCCCAATAAATTAATCCTAATGCTTCGTTATAGGCAGACATTTTTTTCACATATTCTAAGAACTCTTTTTCTATCTGTGTAACATTCATCGAAGTTCCCCCCTTTTATATCCAAATTTTATCATACTTTTCTGAAAAGTAGAAAGGCGAAGAAATAAAAAAGACAACAGAAATAAATTTCTGTTGTAAAATATATTTATAGGGAAAAGAGGATGTTACTTGGAACGGAAATATTCACGTAAAATGCATAGAGAGAGTTAAGTAAACTAAGGGTTTTTACATTCCTTAGATTACAAATTACTTCTTGCTAATTGCCACTTTCCAAGTTTCCGGACCTTCTTCTTGGTATTCCCAAGAAAATTGTTCAGGTCTTTCCATCATGAACTGATATAAAAGCGGTCTAGGATCATGGTCGTTGACAATCATCATCGTCTCGCCAGATGCTAATTCGTCAAATCCATTAAAGATGGTTGGATGTTTTTCGCGTGGCGGGAAATCTGGCACATTGATAATCTTTGCATAAGTTTGCATTATTACCACTCCTTTTAGTTTGCTAACTTCTCTTTTATTATAAGGAAACATCGTCTTCGTCTTAGTGCGTGGTATCACACTTTAAAGATGATTTTGTTAATACAGGGGGTAGGACATATGCGGGAACTAATTGGAACTTGTAAGAGCTGCGATAAAGAGATTTATTGTTTGGATGGCTTCTTTAATGGTGTCATTACCGAAGAAAAAGAGAATTATTGCTTTGAATGCTATGAGAAATTGGCCAAAAATGATGAAAACCCGCAAAGCTGAACTTTGCGGGTTTTCCTTCCTTATTCTTCATCAAGAGCTAAGTCTTTAACCGGAAGCTGTTCGCCCTCTTTATGCGTTGGTTTACGCAAATGAAAGATTGCTTTCACACAGAATAACAATAATACTATTACACTGATAAGGAAAATGGTGTCACGCACCGCACGCCATGTTAATGGGTATCCCCATAGATAAAGCTAGGGGTTTCGAAAGAATAGGCTAAAAAGCCGCATTGTCTTTACGTGGGCTACCACAGGTCCCGCTAATACATCAGGCCGAAGCCTTCAGCTTTGCTTTTTTCTTACTTTTCAAGATGATGATCTTCATAGGAGATTGAAGGAATTGTTTTTTATCAAGTCCTTCAAAGGCACCACCAACATGTTTCCGAACAATATTGAAAGCCCCATTTACGTCGGCGTGTATTTGAATCTTTGACCCTGTGATTTTGTAAAAGGCTCTTTTCACTCGTTTTCCGCTAAAAGTTGTTTGGTGTTCTTCACCAAATGTCGGAATCGGGTCCTTTGTTAAAAAACAAGACTTGGAGGTGTAGCTTTCTTCGCGGATAATGACCTGAATTCCTTTGCGTTCGGCTTTGTAGCGAATCATGTCAATAAATATTGTGTAGGGGATTTGGATGAAGGTTTGTTTTGTTGATTTTCTCATGTTAACGTCTAATTTCCACCCCGGATTTTTACCAATAATGATGGTGTCGATGTCTCTTTCTAGGGCAATAGTAACCACTTTAACACTTGCCTTGTGTAAGAAATCCATCACTCGATTGTATCTTTTTCGGTCCAATGCAACCAAACGTTCGGTTGTAAATACGCCTTCCTTGTGACTCTTTCCGTTTCGAATGATACCCATGTAATTGGCTCGTAATTTATTATAGTATTGATTGATGGATTTTAACCATGTGCCCTTGATAAGCAGAGGTTTAAGCCCTAAGTTATCGACAATAGTTGCCAGGTTATCTACTCCTAAATCAATACCCATTACTTTTTTCGGTTCGAAAATGAATTTATTGATTTGTTCTGCTGTTCTTACAATCGCCTTTTCTTGCTGTTCAGCTTTGAAAACGACTTCCACAACATATTGACCATAGGAAGGTACGATTCGAATCTGTTGCAGCTTTCCTTCTGAAAGGGCTACCTTTCCTAATTTCAGTTGAAAGCTTGTTCCCGGTAACTTGAGAACATTTCCTTCTTTGATTTCTGTGATTTGATTCGTTAAATAACACGTTGTTCTGCCTGTTTTTGGTTTATATTTTGGAATCTTTGGTTTACCCGAAAAGCAGCCTGGATTTATTTTGTATTTTTTCGATGCTTCGAAAAAACTCTTCCAATCATCAAATACTTTTCTCATCGTTTGTTGATTAGACTGTGAGGGCATGGAAGTGTAATCAACCTGCTTCATGACTTTAAACAAGGCCTCAACAAGACAATACCCAATGAACGATTGATTCTTGGTTGGCATTTTAAAGAGTTTTAGCTTCGGTTCGATTTCTTTGCCCTTTTTATCTACTTTCTTAGGCTTTTTCATTTCCTTTTCATAGTGTTTCTGTCGAATTTCATTCATTATCGGTAAATATGTTTCGATATCCATCAGAACTTGCAGTTGATTGTCATTTTTCTTTTCTGCCTTTAAAGCTGTATATACCTGTCGAACATAGTAATTTGTAATGTTATACAAATTTTTCGCTTTGAAGCAGAGAGAATCGCAATATTCGAATAGTTCATGATTTGAATGGATTTGTATTTTATAGGCGCTATACATTCTTTTCACCTCCCCAAATAGGAATATATGTTCTTATTTTATCAAATAGGTTGATAGAATTCAATGAATTTGCCTCTTCAAAAAATAAAAAAACTGCTTATATCCCCATATTTGAAGCTAGGGTTTTACGCTGCTTTCAGATAATTAAAATCGACTTCAAAAGTGCATTTTTATTTGTTTTCAGCACTTTTTGGGCCTTTGTTCCCCTTTGTATTTCCATGCCATATTCATCCTTTCTCGTTTTATCACATTTCGTATTTTAACTTTGAATAAACCTTCACATAGTGCTGCATTTCATTTCCTCTTATTGATATTTAGCACACTTCTCAATGTTTTTTCACAAAGTTGTCACATTGAGAATTATTTTCAATAAAAATGAATTACCTATGATGGAGGTCACATTATTAGTGTGAAATCATTGCTACAATGAACCTAATTCGAATTACTAATATGAAGGTGATGTTAATGAAGCAAGAGGACATTATTAAACGGTTGTCCGCTGTACCAATCTTTAGAGAATTGTCAGCAGAAGAACTTACACCGTTCGTAAGAATTGCTCAATCGCGTTTTTATAAACAGAAGATGTATGTGTTTATGCAGGATGACCTTCTCGACCGAGTGTTCTTTATTCATAGTGGAAAAATCAAAATTTATAAAACGGATCAATCAGGCAAGGAACAGTTGATCTCTGTTCTCGAACCAGGAGAAATGTTCCCGCATGCTGGCTTTTTTCGCAAAGGAAATTTCCCAGCCCATGCGGAAGTGATGGAAGATGCCAATCTTATCGTAATTCCAATTGATAAATTTGAAGAAATCCTTATTTCCTACCCGGAACTTTGCATAAAGCTTTTTAAAGTGTTGGGCGAAAAGATCGTTGACCTGCAAGGAAGGCTGGAGGCACAAGTTCTCCATAATACGTACGAACAAATTATTTTACTGCTTATCAGGCTATGTAAATCAAATGGTGAAAAAGCGGGAGAACTATTTAAGCTGACAACCCAGTTCACCAATCGGGAATTGGCCAATATGATTGGCACTTCCAGGGAAACGGTGAGCAGGGCCATCAATCATGTGAAGAAAAAAGAGTATGTTTCTCAGGATCAAGAAGGGTTTTACCTAATCAACCGTGAGGCGTTGCAACAAGAGCTTTTCTATTAAAGCGATAATAAATATGAGGAGATGTTAGCAGATGGAACAGAGAATCATTGAACTTGACGTACGCGAGGATTTGAAAAATAAAATCGAACCCTTTCAAAAAATTATGGAGGCTATAACGCAGCTTGGGGCAAATGATATCTTTATCCTTCATGCACCATTTAAACCTGTCCCGCTTTTCGCTGTGTTAAAAGCAAAAGGTTTTAGCCATGAAGAAGAAGAACTGGAGAAAAAGCATTGGAAAGTAACGTTTACGAAAAAAGCATAAAGGAAAGGTGATATCGAATGATTTTAGATAATCGGGGATTAGAGCCGCCCCAGCCGATGATGAGAACGTTAGCTGCCTTGGAAACGCTTGGTGAAAACGAGGTTTTGACGATTATTAATGACCGAAGGCCCATGTTTCTTTACGAGCAGCTTGAAGAACTGGGCTATCAGCAGCGAACAGAACCACAAGAGGACGGAAGTTTTAAAATTGAAATTTTTCGCTAAGAAGGTGAACCATCATGCTTCCTCAAAACATGGGAAGTGAAACAAATATTAAGCTCCCTTTTTCATTTATCTTTTTTAGTATAATTGCTCTAGTATTTTCACAAATACTGCTTTTAGTAAATGGACATATGATGGTGGACGGAAGTTTTCGAATTCCGACCATTTGGTCCTCAGCTCATTTATTAATCCTTGGCTGGGCGTTAATGGTGGCAATGGGGGCAATGTATCAGCTCGTCCCTGTCGCGTTTCTTACAAACATATGGAATGAAAAATTTGGCTTTATCCAATTTTTCGTAACAGCAGTAGGAATTGCGTCGTTTTCAAGTATGCTTTATTGGTCACCGCAAAAGGCCGTCATCCCAGGGGTCCTTACCTTACTTAGTATAGTAATGTTTTTATTTCAAATGGTGATGACCTTAAAAAGCCAGGCAAAACCAACTATTCTCACCGCTTTTGTTGGTTCAGCATTGATTTGCTTGTTTCTAACTATTTTCATGGGAATAACCTTAATTTATTGTTTAAAAACAGGGATTGGAATCGAATACTATCAAACAATTTTTAAGATTCATCTATTAATGGGGATAACAGGCTGGTTTACGTTATTAATCTTCGGATTCTCCTATAAGATGGTGCCGATGTTTTCCTTATCTCATGGGTTTCCGATGGTTCAAGCGCGATATGTTTATGGAATCTATGTTTCCGGCCTAGTGATTACGATTATTTTTTTCATTTCCGATAATAGTGTTCTCTTGAAAATTGGCTTCTTTTTACTCTTGGTTGGATTTTCAATTTTCAGCTGGCATATAAGCATCATCATAAAAAAAAGATTAAAGAAAAAACTGGATAAACCGTTTACGTTCGCGTTAATGGCGATTGGCTTTGGAAATCTCATTCATTTGGCAGCCTTTATCGTCCTATGGACAAAGTCATTTTCAGTGCTTGCTGGCCCACTGATTTATGGCTATTTATTACTGTGGATTGTCCTAAGTATTGTTGGATATTTATATAAGATTGTTCCATTCCTTTGGTGGACGTATAAATATAGTCAGGAAATCGGTAAAAATGCGGTTCCGTCCTTAAAGGATATGATGAACGAGAAGATAGTTGTTCCGTTATTTTCGTTATTCATCGCAGCCGTTTTGATCGTCTTTGCTGCCTTCGTCATTAAAGCAGCAATCCTATTTAATATCGGTCAGTTTATCCTATCAATTGTGTTTATTCTTATTTCATACAGTATTCTTAGCGTCCTAAAAAAATAGTGAGGTGTTTACCTTGAATTTAAAAGAAAAAGTCCTTAATGAGTTAAAAACGGTATATGATCCGGAGTTAAATATTAACGTTGTTGATTTAGGATTAATCTATAATGTTGAGATTACCGATGATGCCGACGTTACCATTACAATGACACTGACAACTCCTGGGTGCCCGCTCCATGACAGTATTACAAAAGGTGTACGCTATTGTGTGGAAGGAATCGAGGAAACAAGAAATGTGGAGGTCAATCTTGTCTGGGAACCTGCTTGGTCGCCTGATAAAATGACCGCTGAAGGTAAAAGTTATTTGGGCAGATAAAAATAAAGAGGAAGCGCCTACTAATGGCGCTTCCTCTTTATTCTATTGCCTCGGTTGGCAGAACTTCTTTGATTCTTTCTAACACACTAGGGGTGATATCTTCGTCCAATAAAATATGAACCGTCCCCTGATCCTGTTCACTCCGAATCAACCGCCCTACTCCCTGACGCAGCCGGAGGAGCATATATGGTAGATCCACCTCTAAGAAAGGATTATCTGCCCCATCTCTCTTTGCCGTAAAAACGGGGTCGTTTGGAGGAAATGGCAGCGAAAAAATTATCACATTTTCAAGCGATCTGCCAGGGACATCAAGACCTTCCCAAAGATGAATCGAACAAAGAACCGCATGTTCTTCATTTTGAAATTTCGACACGAGCGTGCTAATTTCTTCATCCCCCTCGAAATAAATCGGGTATGGGACTGCCTTAGAAAGCCTTTCCTTCACATGGTTCAGCTCGTCTTTATTATTTAACAGAATGAGCGCACGGCCTTCTGATTGGCGCACTTGTTCAAGCAGATAGTCTGTTTTTTTGTCAATATCAATGTTTGCAAACCTTGGCAGGAATAGCTTCATTTTGTCCTCGTAGTCAAAAGGAGATGCGACCGAGAAGGATAAGTATTCCTTCACACCAAGACTACTTGTAATATAATCGAACGATTTTTGATTTGCCAGTGTCGCAGACGAAAAAACAAATGGCTTTTTCTGTGAGAACACCTCATCGCGCATCACTTCTTCGACCATTTTTGGCATGATTACAAGCGTCCGTTCGCCCTTATCCTCTTCAAACCATGTGATTCCGTTCACTTCCTGAAGAAATAGCGATAATGAGTAAGTAATTTGCTCCAAATACTCCTCTACAATTTTCAGGTCATACTCATTAATAACATATAACTCACTTTCAAAGACCAGCTCTTCCTCCAATGTTTGCAAGGTTGAAAGTAGTTTTCGACAAGATTTCATTACTAATGGATGTTTGGTAATGACTTGTTTTTCTGAGCCTAGTGATAGTGCGGAGAATTGAGAAATCGCATCGAAAAATGCTTCATTTTCTAATAAAGCCTCTTCAATCGTATACAACGTCTTCTCTCGCACTTCGTTTTCCATTAACCTTGTTAAGAGGGTATCTAACGTATAATCGGTAAAGCGGTAGCTTAACGCTTTCTGTGCTGCATATTCAAGCAGGTGACCTTCATCAAAAACAACAGAAGAATGCTCCGGTAATAGTGGCAGCTGCCCTTCCCGCTTTCGCGATTCCTTTGTCCAAATATGCTCCATATAAAAATCATGAGAACAGATGATTAAATCGGTTGAATGCCGATAAAAATCCCGATGTAAGGTTAGCCCGCAGCGATGGCGCTTTTCACAGGCAAAGCAATCCTGAAGAGGATCCCAATTAACAGCAGACCATCGTTCATCTGACAAAGTAGGATAATCTCTCCTATCCCCATATTTTTCAAACGACTGCATCGACCCAGCCGTGTGAACGAAATCAGGGAGCTGCTGATAAATGTCAGAAATTTCATCAGAGAAATCATTATTCCTTACCTGGTCTAACTTTTTTAAACAGAGATATTGATCCCGAGATTTTGCCAGTCGAACATCAATATTCAGATTCAAAACCTTTTCTAATTTGGCGATATCGCCTTCTTTTTTGACAAGCTGCTCAATTAAAGTTTCATCCGCACACGCAATAACAGCAGGCCGATTCGTGTATCTTGCGTACATTATTGCGTAAAGTAAATAAACAATCGTTTTCCCTGTTCCGACTCCCGCTTCAGCAAAGATAACTTTTTTATCTTTAAACGCCTTTTCAAGCTGAAAAGCCATGAAAATTTGCTCATCCCTAAGTTCGAAGCCGGCTTCCGGCAAAATATCATAAAATAAGTCGCCAATCCATTCGCTTAATTTATCATAAAACGATTCTGTCTTTGTAACCTCAAATGGCATTCGATTCTGCATTATATTCCCCCCATAAAAAACCGTCTATTTCACGATTGTATTTTGACGCGGGGGCTTTTTACCCCAGTATTGATAAAGGTCCGTCCGGATAAAACCATTAAAAAGCTTTCTCTTTTTTGTTGCCGGCTTCCCGTAAAATTGCTCAAAGTCTTCATTTGACGTCAGGATATATTTGGACCATGTATCAAGTTTGTTGAAGGCCTGGCCCATTTCCTTATACATCTGCTCGACAGCCTTTTTCTCTCCGAGTCTTTCGCCATATGGCGGATTCCCAATAATAACCCCGTATTCCTTGGTGGTGGTAATATCTCTAACCTGCATTTGTTTAAAATGAAGGATGTCCGCAAAACCAGCCTCGACCGCATTTTCTTGAGCCATTTTCACCATTCTGTGGTCAATATCTGTACCCATTATATCTAGCGGCTGGTCATATTTTGCCAAGTCTTCTGCTTCTATCCGGGCATCATCCCATACTTTCGCCGGAATCCACTTCCAGCCCTCTGATGCAAATTCCCGGTTAAAGCCCGGAGCGATATTTTGTCCTATCATTGCTGCCTCAATCGGAATGGTCCCGGAACCGCAGAAAGGATCAATAAAAGGATGGTCAGCCTTCCAATTGGTTAACAAAACCAACGCAGCTGCCAGCGTTTCTTTTAATGGTGCCTCCCCTTGCTCTAAGCGGTAGCCGCGTTTGTGCAGGCCCTGACCGCTGGCATCAATCGTAATCGTAGCAACATCCTTTAACAAAGCAACTTCGATGCGGTAAAGAGCACCCGTTTCCTCAAACCAGCCGTCACGCTTATAATGTTTCTTCATCCGTTCAACCACTGCTTTTTTGACGATTGCCTGACAATCGGAAACGCTGAACAACTTTGATTTGACCGACTTCCCAATGACAGGAAATTCCGCATCTTCAGGAAGATATTTTTCCCATGGAAGTGCCTTCGTCTTCTCAAACAATTCATCAAAAGTGTATGCCTTAAATTCGCCAACTTTTATCTTGATTCTGTCTGCCGTCCGCAGCCATAAATTACTGCGGGCAATCGCAGATTCATCCCCAGAATAAATAATCTTTCCATTTTCCACTTCACAGTCGTAACCTAACGCCCGTACCTCTTTGGCAACAAGAGCTTCGAGACCCATCGCCGCAGTAGCAATTAATTGATAGTTTCCCATATTTTCACCCTTAATCCATTTCAAGTGTATGTATGTTTGTGCTTCCTATGTACTTGGTTTATCAGATTCATTATTGACAAAAAGAAACAAAGGGATGCAGTTTTCGCCAATAAAAAAGCTCCCCATATTAGGAGAGCCGTTTATAATCCAGCAAAATTCCCATTAATAACGTTCTGTAAGCCATGTTCTGTACCATAGTACTGCAAACGGCAGTAATGCCTCGTACTTAGGTGGTAATCATCTATCTACAGATTCACATTGGAACCTGTCCTTCTCCTTGTTGAATTCCTCAGAGAAAGTGCCCCTACCATTATTTGGGTTTCTCGCTCGTGGGGTTTACCCGTTCCACCCTTTCCATTTCCAGAAAGGCTCCGTCACTGTGGCACTTTTATAGGTATTCATACCATATCCAAAGGACTTAGGTATTTTCCCGGCCGTCAACTGAGTCTTGACTCAGCTGCCCTAGCTTATGATTTCGCTAGGCACGAACACTACGAGCATCTCAGCTCGTGCGAGCATGGACTTTCCTCTGCAAGGAAGCAAATGCTTCTTACAGCGATTACCCGAACGTAATTAATGAATACATTTATTATTATATGTATTTCATGCTGTTTATTCAATAGTTTTTATTAGGAAATCCCGGGATAATCTGTTAATCGTAAAGTTTATTGCCAAAAACATGTTTTTCTAAATTGGATAAACGCTTTAAAATGTCAAAGTTCGTTGTTCCAGCTGGCTGTGCCACTGGCTGCCTTTTTGAAGAATCCTCGAGCTGTTTACGCAGTCTAAGATTTTCTTGCTGCAGGTCCTCGACCTCCTGATGAAACGTTTCATAATCCTTAATAATTAAATCCAAGAATTTATCCACATCTTCTTGCTTGTAACCACGTACACCTGTTTTAAACTCTTTTTCCAAAATATCCTTAGCAGTTAATTTTACTTTATCGGATAGCATCTAAATCACCTCAAGTTTAGCCAATCATTCACTATATTTTTTCAAAAATAACCTCTTTTGTCAATTTTCTTTGGTTACAAAGATTACAATCAATTTAATATATGAACAGAATACGTAAACATTCCTTAAAAATCAGTCTGTTTGTACTGTTCTTCCTCAACAATCATTTGTAAGTCGTAAAAAGTAATAAGCTCAAGCGGAAAAGCATTTTCCTTTTGATAGTGTATTGCCATTTCATATAGATATTTTGGGCTTCCTTCCTTTTCATGATCATAAAGAAGCAGGAGTCCATCGCTTTTTTCAATAAAAAATTGATTTTTCAAGCGAAATTGCCATGGTTTCTCATAGCCTTTTTTTATAACTGAATCAATAAAATCTGCTCGGGCAAGCACAGATTCATACCATTCCTTATTATTTTCCTTCCATGAAGCCTCTTGATCCAGAAAAGGAGTAATTACCGCCAGCTTTATATCAGGAAAATCTGTTTGTAAATCAAAAATAACTTCAGCCGCCCACAGTTCCACACCTAATTGACCACTGATCAGCACCCATTCTAATCCTTCTTCAACCAGTGGTATTAAAGATTTCTTGATCGCTGCCTTGATAAAAAGAACAGAAGGATGGTCATTCTTAAATATACCTAATTCAAAGGGTTTATAACCTGAAATGGCCAGCACTTTAATCAAAAACGTTCCCCTCAGCTCAAAAAAATTTTTTAAATGGACAAACATTTTTATACAAATAGCATATCATATTAGTAAATAAACGTTAAAAAACAAGGGCTAAGAAGCCCTTGCAATCAACATTACTTGCACTTAAGGTCTAGGACCCATGAATGGTCCTGGTCCGAAGCCTGGGCCTCCTGGTCCGAAGCCTGGGCCTCCTGGTCCAAAGCCTGGGCCTCCCATTCCAAAACCTGGGCCTCCTGCTCCAAAGCCTGGCATTCCGCCTGGTGCACATGGGTTACAGCAGTTAATATGTTGACTACACACATCTTCGCAGCATGAAGCTGTTTCACAACAGTAATGTTTATGTTGGTACATATGGTGATTGACTGTTGTAACATGTGTTGGATGGATGTGTGGCACCACCGTTGTTGAGAACGTATGGTTCACAATTTGATTCGTCGGATGAATGACTGGCGGCGTAAAATTGGTTCCAAGATACATATAATGCTCTCCCTTCAAATATTCTGTTTACATTAACAGCCTATGTTGAAGGAGTTACTCTTGTACTAATGAAAATACCTATTTTTCACTAATCAGGATGATTATTTCCAACTTCTACCCTGCCTAGGTTTCTTATAATAAGGAATAGAAGCTATCTTTTAAGTTTGTAAACACAAAGGCAGTCAAACATACGACAATAAAAAACAAGAATAATATTGCTTTGTACATAATCCCAGCTCCATAAGTTTTTTAGTCGTTTTATTGTTCAATCCAACTTCACATTTTACCTGATTTAGCTTTGATAAACAATATCGAAACGCAGATTTTTTGCAGGATTTATTACAGATTTGTGGCAAATAATCGAACTTTGCTGAAAATAAAATTTTCATCGGTATTTTTGACGAATTTTGCGCTTACCCAGGAAATTTAGCATATTTTCTCTTTAAGCGATTTAGCCTTTCATGAAGCTGTTCCACAGTCATATGACTAGGTAATTTTACTGATTTTTTAGATTGTGTTATGAACAAAAGGGCCTTTTGACAGTAATCAATAGCTAGGTGGTAATCTTTTAATCGATGTTCATGGATTTTTGCAAGCTCTAAACAAGCTTCCAAACTCATTCGATTATCACCACAGTCGACAACATCCACGAACAATTTTCTTGCAGCTTCCCAATCGCGGTCCTTTTTGCTCTGAAAGGCCAAGGTAAGCTTTGCCTTAAAGGAAGTCATATCATTGCCAGTGGTCAGTTTACCCAATACTTGTTCCGCCTCACTCTTTTCTCCTAATGAGGCAAACCAGCGCCCCACTTCATAGGATTCGGGTCTAGACTGAAACGCATCGATTCCACTCAGTTGAAAGGTAAGGTGTGTATATAGCGTAATAAGTGATAAAATATCAATTTCATTATGCTTTAAAATTCCAAGCATGCCATCGGGTGTTTTACTTTCAATAAAATCAAAATAGATCATCGGCGCCAAAAATCCGGGAATATCATCGACTCTTTCTACTCCTAAAACCTCTTTTTCAACAACAGCTAATTTCAAACGCTCCAATTTATGTTTCCATAACCTTCTTGCCGCATGGAATAAATCAAAATGACCAAATGCAGGCAGCTTTGGTACATGCTCCCTCACAAGCGTATGCCTTGTTTTGACTTGTGGCCAGTCAAACGATTTTCCATTATAGGTTACCAGCGTTTTATAATTCACCTTTTCTAAAAAACTTTGATATAAAGGAACTTCGGCACCCGGGTGCGGCAGGATATGCTGTCTTAATACAAGCTGTTCTCCAGAAACGCTGGCATAACCAAGGAGAAAGATGGTATTTCCCACACCGCCGCCAAGTCCAGTCGTTTCTGTATCAAAGAAGAATAGTTCCTCTGCCAGATGCCCACGTGCAGATAATGGGTGATTGACAGGCCGCTTGTTCCATATGTCCACCGCGGTAAGAAAATCCTGGAAACAATAATGTCCATGCTGCTGTGAAAGCGGGTATTTCACTTCCCTAATTAAGCAGTAATCTTGGCCGAGGAAATAGGGAAACACCCCTTCTTGGTCCCATCTTTCACGAAATGGTATTTCAATCTTACCCGGTTCAGACAGGTTATCGATTTTTATAGACTGGCTCCCCCCTGATAGATGAGGTTTTAAGCGATTCAATTTACTTTTTAACGACATTACTGCACTTCCTTGTCCAATTCAGACGGTTTTAAAAAAGAATGAATAATTTTTAATGTATCCTGTTTAGCTGTTTCACTTACCGTATCTGCCCCAATACAGGATGGGCAGCCGGAATGACATGGACAGCGGTCAATCATTTTTTTTGTTTCGGCAAATACTTCTGGCATCCCGCTGTGGATTTTTTCACTTAAGCCAATCCCCCCCGGATAACGATCATAAAAGAAAATCGTTGGCTTCTCATTATGGTCAGCCTTTACTTGCGGAATGACATGAATATCCTGCGGGTCGGCCATTACAAATAACGGAGCAATATGATTTAACGCATGTGCGGCTCCGACAAGTCCTTGTTCAAGTCGTTCATGCCCAATATCAGCTAACGGCTTATTTAAAGAAATCCAGGCCGCATTCGTGTGAAGCTCTTCTTCCGGAAGATGGATTGGTCCTGACCCAATGTTTTCATGGGTCTCAAATTTGATTTTCTTAAAAATCGTTGCCATAGCCCGGACGCTGACATCCCCAAAGCCGATTTCGGCATCATCAAAGGTTTTGAGCTTGTCCTCCTCTAATACCTTTAATTGGACAGCTAAATTGGCATCGGTATAATAGTCGACATCCACTTCCCTGACAAATGCCTTCTTTTCGTCCCAATCAAGCTTCTCAACTTGGAATTGTGTCCCTTGATGTAAATAAATAGCTTCATCATGGAGAAGCGTCATCGCGGAAAAGCGGTCCATTTCTCCAATGACTTTTACATTTGCCACATCGGATTGATCAACAATAATCACATTTTCCTGTGAAGCCGATCGTAAACTAATGTTATGTGCCGGAAAAGAATCATTCATCCAGTACCATTTATCGCCGTTACGATAAAGAACTCGTTCCTCTGTTAAATACTCCAGCAATTCTTCCGTTTCGACATTACCAAACTGCTCCCCGGCATTAAACGGAAGTTCATAGGCAGCACATTTCATATGATCAATTAAGATGATGAGATTATCCGGATTAATTCGAGCTGTTTCCGGACTTTTATTAAAAAAGTAATCAGGGTTCTGGATAATATACTGATCAAGCGGACTTGAGCTGGCGACCATGATGACAAGGGCCTCCCCATGCCTCCTTCCTGCTCTTCCAGCCTGCTGCCATGCACTAGATATCGTACCTGGATAGCCTGTCATAATGCAGACCTGGAGTGCTCCAATATCTACGCCTAACTCCAGTGCATTTGTGCTGACGACGCCGTAGATTTCACCAGATCGGAGTCCCTTCTCAATTTTTCTTCGTTCTGTTGGCAGATAGCCGCCCCGATAGCCCATAATGGATTTAGCCCCTAATTGGTTTTTCACCAATTCCTGTAAGTAGGTCAAAATAATTTCGACCCTGACTCTGCTTCTTGCGAAAACAATCGTTTGAATTTTATTTTTTAATAGTTCACCGGCAATTTTCCGTACCTCTAAGGTAGCACTTCTTCTAATATTTAACGGCTTATTCACAATCGGCGGGTTATAAAAAAGAAAATGCTTCGTCCCGCTCGGCGAACCGTTGTTATCAATTAAGCTCATTGTCTCTTCCGTTAAGTTTTGCGCCAGCTCTAATGGATTGGCAATCGTCGCCGAGGTACAAATAAACACAGGGTCACTTCCATAATAGCGGCAAATACGTTTTAATCTTCTAATAACATTGGCAACATGGCTTCCAAATACGCCCCGATACGTATGCAGCTCGTCAATAACGACAAACTTAAGATTTTCAAACAATGACACCCATTTCGTATGATGCGGCAAAATGGCTGAATGGAGCATATCAGGGTTGGTAATAACCACATGCCCTGCCTTCCTGACCTTTTGACGGATATTTGCCGGTGTATCTCCATCATACGTATAGCTGTTAATATCGGCGCCTGCAGCTTGAATCATTTCATTGATTTCACTCTTTTGATCCTGTGCCAATGCTTTTGTTGGGAACATATAAAGAGCTCTTGCACTTGGATTCGCTAATATAGTTTGCAACACAGGAAGATTATAGCAGAGTGTTTTTCCGGAAGCCGTCGGCGTTACCGCAACGATACTTCTACCTTCCTGAATCTGATCATATGCAGACCTTTGGTGGGAATAAAGCTGTTCAATCCCCCTGCTCTCAAGCGCCTTTCTTAAAAGCGGATGTAAGTCTTCAGGCATTGGAACCGATTGTGCCGGTTTCTCTTCAATTGTCTGCCAGGTAACGATATTTTCTTTAAATTCATCATTTATCTTTAATTCTGCCAGTATTTCCGGCAAGCTTTTTTTTATCTTCATTAACCTCACCCCAATACCTCTATTCTAGCGAATGAACGTTCGCGATAAAAGCAATATACAAAAATTTTTTCTTCCAACCCCACCGGTATCATTTTCCAAGAACAGATGAAAACAACTTTGGCTCCTATTACTTTAAATTTAGGCTGTGTTAAAGAATATTGTTGATTTTGATTACAATGTTGATTGGAGTGGAAGGCGCGAGACTCCTGCGGGAGCAGCGGGACAGGTGAGACCCCGCAGGCGCTTTAGCGCCGAGGAGGCTCACCGCCCGCCCCGCGGAAAGCGAAGCGCCTGGAACGGAAATCAACATCCACATTTAACACAGCTTTAATTTAAAATAAACTATTGGATAAATCTTTGTTACAATAGATAGTAACTGAAAATAATTTGAAGGTGATAGAATGAGGATAGAAGAAATTAAAAGGGTACTTTCTGATTTCACTCTTTTTCGCGAATTAAATGAGTTTGAATTATCTAAGATTACCGATATCGCGATTGCAAGGGATTGGAAAAAGCAAAGCCATGTTTTCCTCCAAGGGGACCCGCTTGAAAACGTCTATTTTATTTATGATGGGAAAATCAAAATTTACAAAAGTGATATCAATGGCAAAGAGCAGATTGTCGCCATCATGAAAAAGGGTGAGATGTTTCCCCATGTCGGTTTTTTCAGAAAAGGGGATTACCCTGCCTATGCAGAGGTTCTTGAACCATCCAAGCTGATTGCCGTGCCGATTTCCCAATTCGAAACGGTCCTGATTGAAAATCCTGAGCTGTGTATTAAGGTGTTTAAGGTACTTGGCGAGAAAATCGTCGATTTGCAAAATCGGCTTGAAGAACAAATTCTTAATAATACTTATGAACAAATTATTAAACTGCTGATCCGAATTGCGCAGAAACACGGTGAGGAACAAGACGATGGGACCATTCTTCTAAAGTCCGAATTTACCAACAAGGACCTAGCCAATATGATTGGAACGACGAGAGAAACGATTAGCCGGACATTAACAAAAATGAAAAAAGAAGAATTAATTGAAGTAGATGATGAAGGAAACATGATTGTCGATGTTGAGATTCTTATGGAAGAAATCAATTTAATTTAAGTATGAAGGACTCGCCAATCGTTTGGCGAGTTTTTCTTTTAGCAAAATATGACGGCACCTACCTAGTTCTTACAGCATATGATAAGGAGTGAAATAATGGAAAGAGAGGGAATGTTAATGTCATCCATGCCTCCAAATGAAAAAAACAACCCTAAAATGCCGTTGCCTGAACCTTTTCGTGACTTGGTGAAATCAATGAACGATTTCTTCACAGAGAAACCAGTCCGTGGATTTTTACAATCGATTGATGATTTTTTCAATACACCATTTCCCGCTGCAGTTGGTTTTCCCGTAAATTCAGTTGAAACTGGGAAGGAACATATCATTACGGCTGAGCTTCCCGGTGTTAAAAGAGAACAAATTCATTTAAATATTACCGGGAATTATTTAACCATTTCTGTTGAAAATAATGAATTAGAAACCGAGGAAGACGACCATAACCAAGTTTATCGCCGCAAGTTTATGCGGCAGCAATCTTCAAGAACGATTTCCCTTCCCCATGCGATTAATGAAAAAAAGGTAAAGGCCTCTTACCGAGATGGTTTATTACAAATTCGCATCCCCCAAGAAAAAGGAAAAATTATTGAAATTGAAGAATAGGAAAAGACGGCTATTACGATAGCCGTCTTTTCCATTATACTTTAAAGATTCCCCCAAATCCTTTGACAAGGGAGGAGACTTGGGTTACTGCGTTCATCATTGTACCTGCGGTATTGACCATTTTATTAACATCCACTGTCCCATCCTGTGACTTGAAGGAATTCATAAATGATTGCACGCCGCCGGGTTGTTTTGGTATGTTAATTTGCTTGGGGTAAGGGTTCATCATTGGATAACCATTCATTGGCATGTATGATTGATGGTTTACTTTGTCATCCTTTGGTGCAAGTGGATTGTGGAATAAAAATTGTGAATCCTTTTGCGTGTATGGCTGGTTAGGGTTGATCATATTTTGGGGGTTAAATCCCGGATTAAAGGCTTGACCATGGTGCTGGTATTGCGGGTAGTAGGAATTATGTTGTTGGTAACCCATCCACTCGTAATTTTGCGGCTGAGTTTGATAAGGATGCGGCTGATTGCGATTTAAATTTAAAGGCTGCTGACTCCCATGGTAACCAATTGGAACTTGGTGCATCATTTGCCCCGAGAATCCATAATTTAAGTAATTATTTGGTCTTTTAATACCAAGCATGGGCAAACATCTCCTCTGTATATTCTCTATTACACATTATGAAGGGAAGAAATGAAAGGTGATTATTTTGAAACTTTCAACAATGTCTAATTAAGGGGAATCCTGTCTAAAGTTTAAATATTTGAAAAACTAAGCTTTTCCATTATTTCGTGTTACGATGGAAAAAATGATGAAGGAGGAGCTATTTTATGGATATCCATGAATTAAAAAGCAAATTTATTCAATGTCGGGATTACAATACAGATGATGTTAACGCACTAATGGATTTTGCTAAGAAAGCTTATATTCAAAACGAAATTAGCATTAAAGAATATCGCCAGCTTGTTCGTGAACTTGAAAACCAAGGCGCAGTAATACCTGAAACCGATAATGAAAACTCCCTCATCGAAAATACTTGATTCAAATAAAAGAGATGCTTTTCAACAGCATCTCTTTTCTATTTCATAACCTCTTTTAAAATTTCCTGCAGGAAGAATTCTACGGTTCGATTGGTATCTAAGAATCTCTTTTTACTTGTGTTCGAAAAAAAACACTGTACGGAAAGCAGTTCAAGATGTTCTGCTGTCATGTCGATTTGCTTTAAATGTATATGTTTGGGTGAAGTATCTGCGAGCCACTTTATCATAATTCCTTTCCACTGGTCTGTTAATGCCTTAACTTCATCGGCAAACGGTTTAATGACCTCATGAAAATCCCTAGTTGTTCCTGTTTCCCTTGCCTCCTGATAATACTCTAAAAATAAACGATTATGCTGGAGAAGAGTTTCTGTAATGTGGATGATTTCTTCAGACATCATATCGTTATCCCCTCCTATAAAATAAAAAAGCAGCAATATTAGCTTATGCTGCTTTCATTCAATACCACTATTTTGCCGGAATTAATATCCTAATTCAAGCTTTAATGTTTTTGAAAGCTGATTTGGATTGAAATCAGCGATTTCTTCATTATATATTGGGTCTATCTTATTTAACGTTTTTTCCATAAAAGCTAGTTTCTGAATCGGTTTCATTAATTTCCGTTGTTCTTCCATGTTCAAACGAACTCGTTGCTCGGAGAAAGATGCCTCGAGAACGGACTCCAATTCTTCTAATTGATCGTATATTCCTGTCAGCATGGTCAGCAGTTGTTCCTTATCAGCTAATGACTTCTTCATTTATTAAACCCTCCTCGCACTATTTTATTAGGTAGTATTCTCCTTCTTTAATCCGCTTCCTTCTTGCTTGACAAAACTAGAAGCAATTCGTCAAAGATAGTGTCAATACTGCCTCTAATTGCTGACAGTTCGACATAATCCTTAATTCGCATGAAAAAATACAAAATCGTACAAGCTATAATCGGAGGTGTTATAATGTCCAACAAGAAAAAGCAAACCAATAAACAAACACAATCAGAAGCAGAAAAAAGAGTTGGCTATGGCGATAAAAAAATGGAAGGGCCAGATCGTCCTTCTACATAATGGGAATAAAAAAAGCAAGGAATGCCTTGCTTTTTTTATTCCCACTTTTTTATCTGTAATACTTTTTGAATGGAGAGTAGTAGTTGCAGCTGGTTCGACTTTGCGAAGTACCAGTCAGTAAGATGGATGGGGTGCTGATGCCTTACAGGGAAATATAGCCATACTGGGGAAACCTTTCTTCGCAAACTCCAATCATCAAAAACATGCTGATGATGAGCAATAACTGGGAAGCTCATTCGCAGCATCGGTGTGTTCCGGACGGTCTTTATTTTGAAATATTGTTCATAGTCATATCTGGAACCTGTATGCGGTGTTTTTTCCGCGAATTCAAAAAAATAGGGAAAAAGCCGGGGATGGAAAAGAATCTCTGCAAGTCTTTTTCCTAAGTTTATTCTCTTCGAAAGAGATTTGAAGCCATTCACACTAGCCCCATAGACTTCGCCACCACAAGTTGGAAACAAGACGCAGCTAAAATGGAGCCAGTCCTGAAAGGAAAAAATCAGCGAACGGAATACCTTTTTCCTATAAACAGGATGATCGATAACTGGTGTTTGTATCACATTTTGCTCATTAATGATTAAAGCGGTTGTGAGCCTATCCTTGTCGTTTTCTTTCCAATATCTTTGCCATTCTTTTTGAATAAATGATGAAACATTGAAATATGGAAGTAAATGAAACATTGGCCGATTTATTTTCGTCGAATATTGATAGACCAATAATTGTGGGTATACATCGTGAAAAATGAGCCAATTAGCTCGCTCATACGTTAAGAAAAGCTGCTTTCTTGTTTTAGCTGCGATCAAATGGGGAAATATTGAACCTGCAAGGTCACACATATTCCAGCCCCCATTTCTTGATACCATACTTGCAAGGAAAGACCAAATTATATCCGGATTCTTCTTAAAATAGGTTAGATAGGCAGCGGTTCTAGAAATATTATCGATATTCTTTTTATCCGTTTCACTTTGAATTTGACGAATGATTGTTTGTTCCTGTATCGTAAAATGATTCATAGTATCTTCCCTTACGATTTTTTTAATAGAATATAAGTTAGATGGGTTTATCGTTTTACGAAAATTGAATCATGCTTAACTTTGACAAACACGGTACAATTGATATTAGGGTGTGTCTGCAAAGGTTTTTTATACACGCCAATCCCGCAAAGATTTGATATGATAGGGAATAGTTTGAGAGGTGCAAAACATGGACTTTAACTATCCAAACGGAAAAAGGTACACACCAAATGAAATTGGGACTGCTAGAACTGGGGGAAATAGAAAAAACAGCTCATATAGTAACCGCGGGATGACACTCGAGGATGATTTAAACGAAACGAATGAATTTTACCGAGAAAGAAAAATTGCCGTCATTCATAAAAAACCGACACCAGTGCAAATCGTCCAGGTTGATTATCCTAATCGCAGTGCAGCAGTCATTAAAGAAGCCTATTTTAAACTTGCTTCAACTACCGACTATAACGGCGTCTATAAAGGAAAATATATTGATTTTGAAGCAAAGGAAACACAGAACCCAACCTCTTTTCCATTAAAAAATTTTCATCAGCATCAAATCCAGCATATGGAGGAAGTCCTTAATCAAGGAGGCATTTGTTTTGTTATTCTGCGCTTCTCAAGATTTGAGCAGGTGTATTTGCTTGAAGCCAAACACTTGTTATCTTTTTGGGAAAGAATGGCCAATGGGGGAAGAAAATCAATCACAAAAGAAGAAATTGAACAAACGGGACATCACATTCCACTTGGATATCAACCAAGAATTGACTATATTAAAATCATAGATAGATTTTAACCATTTTAGATAATGGTTAGAGGTTAGAAAGGAAGGAAATTACTATGGCTGAACAATATAAATCAAGAGAGGAGCGCCGAAAGAAACTCCAATCCAAAGGAAAGCCAAAAACCAAGAAAAAAAAGGGCGGGATATTTAAGAAAATTTTCCTGAGCCTAGTTGTTCTTGGAATCGTTGGTATATTGGCTGGAGTTGGTGCTTTCGCCTATTTAGTAAAAGATGCTCCGAAACTTGACCCAAAACTATTAAAAGACCCCATCCCTTCGAAGATTTTAGATAAAGATCAAAAACTGTTTTTAGAAGTGGGTGCTGTTAATCGCGAATATGTTAACTATAAAGATATACCAAAGGTACTTGAAAATGCCGTTATCGCAACTGAAGACTATCGTTTTTACCAACATCATGGGATTGACCCGATCCGTCTCGGCGGTGCTGTTTTGGCTAATTTCCAGCGTGGATTTGGTGCAGAAGGCGGCAGTACAATTACACAGCAGGTTGTTAAAAATGTATTTTTAACGCGGGATAAAACCTTAAAACGAAAAGTTCAGGAGGCCTGGCTTTCTTATAAACTTGAGCAACAATATACAAAGCATCAAATTTTCGAAATGTATGTGAATAAAGTCTATGTATCTCGAAACAGCAATGGACTTGCCACGGCAGCAAAAATCTATTATGGCAAAACATTAAAAGAGTTAACGTTAGCAGAGGCTGCGCAAATTGCCGGGATGCCGCAAAGCCCCAACAATTACAATCCATTTGACCATCCGGATTTAGCTGAAAAAAGACGAAATATTGTTTTAACATTAATGGAGCAGCATGGATTTATTTCAAAACAAGAAATGGAAGAAGCCAAAAAAGTTTCCGTTGCAGCCACTGTATTGAAACCGGAACAGCGTACTGTGGACGAAAAGCCTTTCGATTCTTTTGTCGATGCGGTTATTGATGAAGTGAAGGAAAATACTGATCTTGATATTTTTACAGATGGGTTAACAATTTATACAACAATTGATCAAAATGCACAAAAATATGTTTATAATATGCTTAATACAAATGACATTATTAATTATCCTGATGAGGAATTCCAGGCTGGCATTTCCCTTCTTGATACGAAGACAGGCGAAATCCGCGCCTTAGGCGGCGGCAGGAACCAACAGGTAAAGCGCGGCTTTAACTATGCAACTGACACAAGGCGTCAGCCCGGATCTACTATCAAACCCGTGCTTGATTATGGCCCAGCAATTGAACACTTAAATTGGGGAACCTTTGAAATGATTGAGGATAAACCAATGACCTATTCCAACGGGAAGAAGTTTGGAAACTGGAACCAAACATATATGGGGCCAATGACAATTAGAACGGCTCTGCAATTATCTCGAAATACCCCCGCAGTCCAGGCATTGCAACAGGTTGGTTTGGATAAAGCGAAGGATTTTGCAAACAATCTTGGGATTCCTTTAAAAGAAATTTCTGAAGCCTACGCCATTGGCGGCTTTGAAACGGGTGTTTCGCCGCTTCAAATGGCAGGCGCATACAGTGCTTTTGGTAATAAGGGCATATACACAAAGCCGCATGCAGTCACGAAAATTAAATTGCGAGATGGAACAGAAATAAGTACTGCACCGGAACCAAAGGTGGTCATGAAGGATTCAACCGCCTTCATGGTTAGCGATATGCTAAAAAGCGTTCTCGTCTCTCCTGGGACAGGAACAAAGGCAAAAGTCCCTGGCCTTCCGATTGCCGGTAAAACGGGGACAACGAATTATACCGCTGAAGATATGGAAAAATATAATATCAAGTCCAGTTCTTCTGTCCCTGACGCCTGGTTTACTGGTTTTACGACCAATTATACTGCCGCTGTTTGGACCGGATATAAGGACAGGACAACGCCAATTTCAACGGTTGAAGGCCGAAGCATTGCCCAGTTACTTTTTAAAAATGTAATTGCCTACGTCTCAAAAGATATCGACACTCCTGATTTCACTATGCCTAATAGTGTGGAAAAAGTCAGAATTGAAAAAGGCTCAATGCCGCCAGCCCTAGCCGGCGAGTTCACACCGGCTAGTGAAGTAATAACCGAATATGCTGTCAAAGGACATTTACCAAAAAAAGTATCAGAGAAATATAACAAACTTGATTCTCCGGTTAATGCTGCAGCTAAATATGACGAAGGCAAAAATGAAATTACCTTATCTTGGGATTACAAAACGGGTAATGATAATGTAACCTTCGATGTAACCGTTGATAACGGGGCTGGTCAAAAACATTTTCCAGTTACAGGTAATACTTTAACCATCCCTGCTGTAGTTCCAGGAACTAAGTATACCTTTACAATTGTCGCGATTCGCGGCGATAAAAAGAGCGACCCGGCCACAGCTGCGATTGACATACCAAAACCAGTTGATGAAAATAATCAAGAGAATGATAAGGGTAAGGGTAATGATAATGGCAATGGTCAGGGGAATGACCAAGGGAATGATAATGGGAATAATAACGACAAGGATAAAGATAAGGATAAAGATAAAGATAAAGATAAAGGCAAAGGAAATGGCGGGAACCAGGGTAATCCTGGCGATCCCCCTCCCGTTACTCCCCCTGGAAACCCAACAGGCGGCCAGGGATCAGGATCCCGTGAATCTTAAAGTAAAAAAAATCGTCTAGGCCTTTGGCCTGGACGATTTTTTCATAGCCCTATGTTTTACAAAAAGTTTTTCTTGTTCAACCATCAGTTCCGACAACTGCCGAAATGAATGATATAAGCTTGGACGTGACTTAATAAACGCTAATCTCTCCTCAATATTAACGGGCTTTAAATCAAATTGATTAAAAGGAATACTAGCACCTAAGGACACAGGTAGTCCGTTTGAAAGAAATAATAATTGCACATATAAATTAATTCCCTGCTCCATCAATTCCTGAGTACTTCCGAGATGACGTTGATGGAGTAATGCCTCCAGCTGTTCTCTCCGGTTGCGCCATTCCACTAGTAACTCTGATACTTCCCGCTCTTGATTACCCATTAACGGCAGCCTTCGCTTTCATCCTTTTCTTCCCTTCTCTGCACAGCTCTAACAATGGGCAGCTTGGGCATTGGGGGTTTTGTGCCTTACAATGATACCTGCCAAAGAAAATTAACCGGTGATGAGTCACAGACCACTCCTTAGCCGGAATTTTTCTCATCAGTGTCTTTTCTACCTCCAGAACTGAATCCTTCCAGCGGCAAATCCCCAGCCGCTTACTCACCCTTTCCACATGGGTATCGACCGCAATCGCCGGGATGTTAAAAGCCACCGACACGACCACATTGGCTGTTTTCCTGCCCACACCAGGCAGCTTGGTCAATTCATCACGATCCATCGGGATTTCGCCGCCATATTCATCTAGAACCATCCGGCACAGGCTTTGAATATTTTTTGCTTTATTTCGATAAAGACCGATGGAACGAATATCATTTTGCAATTCTTCAATTGAAACCTGTAAATAATCTTCAGGTGTTTTATATTTTTCAAACAAATCTTTTGTGACCTTATTGACTAAGACATCCGTGCATTGTGCTGATAAAGACACTGCAATGATAAGTTCAAATGGATTAGCATGATTTAATTCACAATGGGCTTCCGGAAACATTTCACCCATTTGATCCAAACAATAACGGATTTCAGTATTATTAAGCATAATATCACCCCTTCGACAAAATAAAAACGAGGGGGTCTCCCCTCGCTTATGAATGATTATTGTTCTAGCCAATTATAAAAAGGGACAGAAGGCTGCTGTGATTCAACTTTTGGATTTATCTTTTGCGTTTGCCTTTGGCGGAATTTTTGTCCGTGATTTTTTGCCTGCTCAATCGTTCTAATTCCACTTTTCTTCCATTCAAAAAGAATTCTATCAATATAGCGGAAATTTAATTTTCCCGACATTACAGCTTCCCTTAGCGCAGCTTTTATAATGATAGGATCATGATGATCATCATCCATCCACATCCCAAGCGACTCACATTCAAAGGGAGATAACGGGCGGCCAAACTCCTTCTCAAAACAAGTATATAGATCGGTCTCTTCAGCTTTCTTATCCATTTCTTTATTTGTTTTGTTGTTAATTAGGAACTGGTCTACGAGTTTTCCCCACAAAGGTTTCACCGAATATTTTTCAAAACGAATGCCTTCATTCGAATATTCATCAGTGATTTCAATAAAACCTCTTTGAATCAGCCTTCTAAGCATTTCGTTACAGTCTGACACGGAAATCGTCATCCGTGCTGAAAGTTCTTCTGGAGTAGGAAATTCATGTCCCTTTTCTAAAAAGGTTAGAATATTTAATAAAAGAACAAGTTCAATTTCATTTAGATTAAGTTTACGATACTCTGAAAATAATAAAGCAGGTACTGTAATATTACCTTCATAGATCCATGATAATATGTTGGATTTCATCTTTAGGACACCTCCTGATAAGTATACCATGAACAAACAATTCGAGTAAGAAGATTGGGTATCCATCTTTGGAAAGCAAAAAGCCTGCCATTTGCAGACTTTTTGTTAAACCTCTAAAGAAGATTATATCTTAACTTTCGCCGTAACAAACTGGTGTATTCTGGAAACTGCGTTTTCTAATTGTTCTAATGAAGTCGCATAGGATAAGCGAATATTATCAGGTGTGCCAAAACCTGACCCAGGGATGACGGCTACTTTCGCTTCAACTAATAATGCCTCGGCAAAGTCATCGACATGAGGAAAACCAGTCATCTCGGCTGCTGCCCTAACATTTGGATAAAGATAAAAAGCCCCTTGCGGCTTAACACAAGTAAAGCCAGGTATAGCTACTAATTTATCATAAATAATCGCTAATCTTTTTTCAAATGCCAGACGCATCTCCTCTACAGCCTCCTGCGGACCATTGTAAGCAGCAATTGCCGCATATTGAGCGGTCGTTGTAGGATTTGAGGTACTATGACTAGCTAAATTAGTCATTGCTTCAATCACCTGTTTATTGCCGGCAGCATAGCCAATTCTCCAGCCCGTCATGGAATGTGACTTGGATACACCGTTAATGATAATCGTTTGCTCTTTAAGCTCTGGTGAAAGTTCGGCAATCGAAACATGCCGGGCCTCTCCGTAAATAAGCTTTTCATAAATTTCATCAGAAACGATTAAAACGTTTTCCTCTAAACAAATTTTGCCTAGTTCCAACAGTTCTTCCGCAGTATATAAAACACCTGTCGGATTACTAGGAGAGTTGATAATAACCGCTTTTGTCTTTTTTGTAATTGCCTTAAGCAATTGCTCTGGTGTTATCTTAAAATGATTTTGTTCAAGCCCCTCAATATAAACCGGGACACCACCTGCCAATTTAACTTGTTCAGGGTAGCTTACCCAATAAGGAGCAGGAATAATAACCTCATCTCCATCGTTTAAAAGCACCTGGAACAGGGTATAAAGCGCATGCTTTGCTCCGTTACCGACAATGATTTCATTCGGTTTATAGCTAAGCCCTTGATCGGTTTCAAACTTCTTGATGATCGCCTTTTTAAGGGCAGGTAATCCTGCTGAAGGAGTGTACTTTGTATGCCCCTCATTCATTGAACGATAGGCTGCCTCCAAAATATGGTTAGGTGTATTAAAGTCCGGCTCCCCGGCACCTAACCCAATGACATCGACTCCCTGTTCCTTTAATTCCTTTGCTTTAGCCGTAATGGCTAATGTTGAAGAAGGGGTTAATGCCAGTACCCTATCTGCTAATTCTATTTCCATTCCTCTTCCTCCCGTCTCCAGTGATGCTATAGGTTCTCAATCTTTTTCAGCCACTCACCAGTTTCAAAGTCAATATAATAATAATTTATTAAATTATTTTCAGAACGGTAATAAATTTCCCATAATGGGATATTTTTTTCCATTCCCAACCGGACTGAGATGATTTTTTTTGGGTTTTTTTCTTCTAATAATTTTTGAATGGCTTCCTCTTTAGATAGACCATCACTTGCTTTTTTTACAATCAGATTCTTACTCTTTTCGGGAATCCAAATGATAATTTCTTCGCCCTTTTTATCTTTCCCTTCAATTACATCAACTGTTTCTAAGCCGCTATAAATATGAAAATCTACCACTTTGCTTAATGCAGTCTTTTCATTTGCCAGCGCGACAGCCTTTTTTTCAGCGGCTTTTACAGGTTCCACTGATGAAAAATATACTTTTATTGAAATTCCCAAAACAACTACAATGAATAACACGAGAAATAAAATCCATTTTTTCATTTAATCACTTCTTTATGTACGATATATGGTAAAAATCGCTTTATTTTTATCTTCTTTATCAAGGGCTAGTCCAAACATGAGGTCCTTATCTTTTAAGCTTCGATTAAGGGCATCAACAACCTTATACAAATCCGGACTATACTGGATTTTAATTGTTGAAATAATATCAATTTTACTTTCCATCCATATTCTCCTCTTTTTCTAGAATCTTCTCAATTATTATAACAGGAATATGCCTTTAACGGATGGTGATTCACGGCTAATATAGAAGATTTTTTTATAGGCTGTGTTAGAAGTGAATGTTGATTTCCGTTCCAGGCGCTTCGCTTTCCGCGGGGCGGGCGGTGAGCCTCCTCGGCGAATTGCGCGCCTGCGGGGTCTCACCTGTCCCGCTGCTCCCGCAGGAGTCTCGCGCCTTCCACTCCAATCAACATTGTACTCAAAATCAACAATGTGCTTTAACATAGCCTTCTTATAAAAGCCTGCACTTATTCTTCTGGTATGATTGGGATGGTAATGACTTCATAATTTGTTTTAGTTAATTTAATCGTTGTCGCAGCCTGTTTTTTTGTTAAATAAATCTCCGACCATGTATCATGCAAATCGTCAAGGATGTCACGATCGAGCTTTTGCTTTTCTTCTGTAAAAAGGATGGCTATTTGCGGATTAAGATATTCAATCAATTTTCCGGATAAAGAGTCTTCCTTAGTATAAAGTGGGAGCTTGAAAATATTGACATCCTTTAGATTTTTCTTAAGGAGGATTTGCTCTGATTGATGGCTGCATGAGCTCATCAAAAAAATAGTGTGTTTAAAAAATTGCAGAGTTAAATCCATACCTTCTTCTTTTTCATGGCCACTGAACTGGACTTCAGCCGTCATCTGCGGGAGAATTTCCTTCTTTGCCCCTGACCCCCAAGGTAAGATAGAAATTTGTTTTATTTGCTCTAAATTTCCTGTCAGTTGGTTGGAAATCTCGCGCGTAGTAATTATTTCTTTAATGTTATATTTAGCTATCAGCTGATTGAGTTTATCGAAAGATTGTTCCTGTCCGTTGTTTGTCAGAATTAAGGCTGAGATTTCTTTTACACCATAAAGACTTAACCAAGCTTCCAATTCTGCTTTTGACCCTTTACCCCCGGCATTAACTAATATATTTTTATCATTTGGGCCTTGGAGCAATATTGCTTCCCCTTTAGTAAGACCCAAAAAAGACACAGCCGCTTCATCTTCCTTTAACTTTAAATCAATGTTTTCAACCTTTTCGGAAATAAATGGTTCTGCATGTACTGAAAAAGTGCCTATAACAAATAGGGTCATTAACATTAGCAATATTCTCATACACATTCCTCCGATTTATTCACTTATAGGATGTGATGAATTTCCAATATTATCATAACCAAGAATGAATCAACTCAACCAATTCATTAATCGTTCCATTTTTTACAGGGACCTTCGGGATTGATTTCAAAAAAGCTTTCCCGTATTTGGTCGTTACAATGCGATGGTCAAATACAATCATAATTCCTCGGTCTTTTTCGGTACGAATCAAGCGCCCAAACCCTTGCTTAAAGCGAAGAATCGCTTCTGGCAGGGAGTATTCAGAAAAGGCATTTCCGCCCTGCTCACTAATTAATTGGCATTTCGCCTCAGTCAGCGGCTCCTCCGGTGAACTAAACGGGAGCCTGACGATAACAAGACATGATAAATCTTCACCTGGGATGTCTACACCTTCCCAAAAACTGCTTGTCCCCAGTAATATCGCCTTATCATAGCGCTGAAAATTCCGTGTTAGCCGTGTACGGCTGCCACTGGTAATTCCTTGGGCTATCAGAACATATTCATTTAGAAAGCCGCTTTCTTTAATGAGCTCATACGTTTTCTTCAGCATGTCATAAGCCGTAAACAGGAGCAGCATTCTTCCTTTTGTCGCTTCAGCGATTGTGATAATATGTTCGGTTATCGCAATGACATATTCATCCAACGAAACCGAATTTATGGCCGGCAAGTCTTCAGGAATGAATAGTTGAACCTGATTTTTATATTCAAATGGTGAAGGAATCGATTGTTGAACAGTTACGTCGGCATTAAGACCTAATTCTTTCATGATATAGCTATAAGAATGATTAACCGTTAGAGTGGCAGACGTAAGGACAACTGCCTTTTTAACTTGAAAAAATTTTTCCCTAAGCTGATCTGCCACAAAAGCAGGCTGTGCCAAAAAGGTGGTGATATTTTGTGGTGAGCGGGTATCCATTTCAATCCATTTTACATCCTTGGATTCGTTTAAAAAGCACTTCATCACCGTCTTCCTTAACTCCGACAGTTCCTGGCCGAATAAATAGAGTTCTTCCAATTTATTCTCTTCCGCCGCTGTTAAGGTACCTTTCGCTCTCTTAATCGAGTCGAGGCGGTCCATTATTGCTGAATGTAAATCCTTCAGTAAGAAAGCAGTTCTTTCTGCACTATGGACAAGTGCACTTCTTTCCTTTCCGCTCTCTAAATGAGAAAATCGTACTTTTACCCGATTAAACCCTTTTTTATTTGCCAGCTTCGCTTTTGCATAAACGGCAATTAGCTTAAAAAATTCATCCATTTCATAAGTAAGATCGATGACCATCTGGTTCAACTCAAAGGTATGAGGCAGTTTTGCCTTTTGTCTAGAAGTGACAGCCAATAGACCTTCCATCTCATAAAAGAGTTGTTTTTGCTCATATTGTCCAAATTGACCAATCATCAACCTTGCGGATAGGTAATCAAGAGAATGGCCAAAAAAATGGCTCGCAACTTTCTCAAGGTGATGGCCTTCATCAATGATCACATAATCAAAGGCAGGTAAGATGGAGCCTTCTCCTTTAATATCACTTAATAACAAGGAATGGTTAGTAATAATAATATCAGCCGCTTGCGCATCCCTTTTTGCTTTTTGATAAAAATCCTTTTCCTGCCAATCTTCCTTCTGTGAAAAAATAGGTGCTTCATTTTTGATTTTATTCCAGTAAATAAAACCACCGCTGGAAAGATTTAATTCATCCTTATCTCCGGTTTCTGTTTCAGTCAGCCAGACGAGAATTTGCATTTTTGTTAAGGTGGTATCATAATTATCATTTTCATCCATCAATGTCTGCGAAAACTTTTCTAAACTTAAATAATGGTTTCTTCCCTTAAGAAGCACCGAGTTTATTTTAAAGGGAAGGATTTTTTCTAAAAGCGGAATTTCCTTTTTTAGAAGTTGTTCTTGCAGTTGAATCGTATGTGTACTGACGACAATAGGAGCTTTTGTTTGTTTTGAAAACCAGGCAGCAGGCAGCAGGTATCCAAGAGATTTACCTACCCCGGTACCAGCTTCGATTAGAGTATGTTTGTCATTTTGAAATGCTTGATAAACAGTGTCCATCATTCTAAATTGGCCAGTCCTTTTCTCAAAGAACTCAAAGCCTTGTTTAACAACCCCAATTTTCTCTTCCTCAGTTGATGGGTACTGACAATCTATCTTGACTCCTTCGTCATAGTCCACTAAAGGAGTCCGTTTCTTTAATGCTAAATTTCGATAAATTTCAATAGAATTGGGTAATTCCTCCGCGTCCATATCCTTATTGACTGTTATTTCATCGAGCATCTGCTGCAAATCGCTTTTTAGCGCGCCTGATAACTGTGTAAGCTGCTTAAGTGTTACCATCGGCAGCGATGATAATCGTTTTAGCAGAATAAGAAATAATTCGGCGGTAACCTGGGCATCGCTATCAGCCTGATGCGGGTGGTCATGCTGCAGGTTTTCTTTCTCCGCTAAATCTGTTAGCTTATAACCATCAGCTGTAGGAAAAAGAATTCTTGCCATTTCCACCGTATCAAGAACAGGGCCATAAAATCCTTCTATTCCGGCTTGGATTAATTCTTCTTGAAGAAATGATAAATCAAAAAGCACATTATGTGCTACAAAGTAAGCCCCGTCTAGCATAGACATGACCTTCTCAGTTATTTCAGCAAACAACGGGGCATTCTTGACCATTTCATCATTGATACCGGTCAGTTCTTCGATAAAAGCAGGTATCGATTTTTGCGGATTAATTAGGGCCGAAAATCTATCAGTGATGGTTCCATTTTCAATGACCACAGCACCAAATTGAATGATTTTATCGCCCTTTTTCGGCAAGTTTCCCGTTGTTTCCAAATCAATTACAACAAATTTATTTGACATTCCATTAACACCCCGGACCTTCGTTCATTAAACGGTATCATAAAAAAACAAAAAAGGAAACAAACATACCCGGCAAGTAAAAAAATCCCCGAAAATCGGGGACTTACATAACTGTGAGTGCAGGTTCTTTATGGATCAGTTCTTTAATGCGATTGTTTTCATCCATGATTGCCACTCGTGGATTGTGAGAGGCTACCTTTTCTTCAGCTATAATCGCATAAGAAATAATGATAACAATATCACCTTTTTGGACAAGGCGGGCTGCCGCGCCATTTAGGCAAATAACACCGCTGCCTCTTTCACCGGGAATAATATAGGTTTCAAGCCGGGCACCATTATTGTTATTGACAATTTGAACTTTTTCATTCGCTATCATGCCAACAGCATCTAAAATATCCTCATCTATTGTAATACTGCCTACATAATTTAAATTAGCTTCTGTTACGGTTGCTCGATGGATCTTACCGTTCATCATAGTACGAAACAAACGAATTCCTCCCCTGTTGTCACTTTTTCAAGTCTAATCTAGATGAATTATGAAATTATCGATTAAGCGAACCTTAGTAAATTTTACAGCGACCGCTATGATTATGGAACCCTCTATTTTTTCCAATGGTTTTAACCTTGGATAAGAGAAAATTTCGACATAATCAATTTGTCCGTTTGATTCACTTGTAATCATTCCACTGATTAACTCGATTAATCGAGAAGGATTTTGTTCACCTTGATTAATGGCTTCCTTTGCCGCAACTAAGCTTTTATAAAGCACGGCTGCCTGAATTCTTTCCTCAGGTAAGAGATTGACATTACGGGAACTTTTTGCCAGCCCATCCTGTTCTCGAACAATGTCGACGGCAATAAGCTCGACTGGGAAATTAAAATCAGAAATTAAACCGTCAATAACAGCCACTTGCTGTGCATCCTTTTTACCGAAATAGGCTCTATCCGGCATCACGATGTTAAATAATTTTGTGATGACAGTGGCAACACCGTCAAAATGACCGGGACGGGATTTCCCGCATAAAACATCGGTCCGTTCTTGAACCGTCACTCTTACGGATAAGTCATTGGGATACATTTCATCTACTGACGGGTAAAAAAGGTAATCAACCTGCTCACTTTCGGCTAAGGCCTGGTCACGCTCAAAATCGCGGGGATATTCCGCATAATCCTCTGTTGGACCGAACTGTAAAGGATTGACAAAAATACTGATGACGACAATATCATTTTGCTGCCTTGCTTTCTTGATCAGGGTTAAATGACCTTCATGCAGAAATCCCATTGTTGGGACAAAGCCAATCGTTTTTCCTAACCCTTTTTGTTTCACGATTTCTTCTTTTATTTCCTTAATGGTGGTAATAACCTTCATTCCTTGCCTCCATATAGTACCTTTAGTTCTTCTTCCTTCATCGTAAAGGTATGTTTATCTTCCGGAAACCGATTATTTTTCACATCTGCTGCATAGGCTTGAATCGATTCAATCATAAACGGATTAACGGAATGGTATTGTTTGACAAACTTCGGCACTCGTTCCACACCATAGCCTAAAATATCATGATAGACAAGAACCTGGCCATCCACATTGATTCCAGCGCCAATCCCGATCACAGGAATGGAAATGGACTTTGCCACTTCCTCTGCCAGCTGCTTCGGTACACATTCCAAGACAACAGCAAAGGCACCTGCTTCTTCACACCCTTTTGCATCTTCGAGTAACTTTTTCGCTGCATGCGCATCTTTGCCTTGGACCTTATAGCCACCCAAAACACCAACGGATTGCGGTGTTAGACCAAGGTGGGCACAAACAGGAATTCCTGCCTTTGTAAGGGCCGAGATCTTTTCAATAACCTCGTCGGCTCCTTCAAGTTTTACAGCGTGAGCGCCGGTCTCCTGAATGAGTCTGCCTGCGTTTATTAATGTATCTCTAACTGATAGATGATAGGTCAAAAATGGCATATCTACGACAATAAATGTATCTTTTGCTCCGCGTTTAACTGCTTTCGTGTGATGAATCATATCCTCAATTGTTACTGGGATAGTAGAATCGTAACCTAGAACCACCATTCCAAGTGAGTCGCCAACTAAAATAACGTCAACTTCACCCTGTTCAGCTTGTTTAGCAGATGGATAATCATAGGCAGTTAACATGACAATCTTCTCGTTCTTTTCCTTCATTTTCAAAAAATCTGTTGTCTGCTTCATCTTTTTCCCTCCTTTTATAATGGGAGAGGCGATAAAACGGATTCGAAGAGCAAATAAAAAGATCCTTCTGAAGGCAGAGGATCTTTGTTACTCTTTTGCGTGTTCCATCCCTCTGTCCCGGTCCGAAAAAACGGATCTAGGCAGAAACCTTTTTTATTGTTATCACAAGACGGTGCAGTTCCCAAGGATACTGCCCATTGAAATTATCATACAAAATGTACATACTACATGCAAGGAATATTAATCTTAATGATACGATTCATAGTTCGATATCTGCAGAATAAACATGGTGGATGACACCAGATTGGTCCTCTATTTTTAAAACACCTTCATCGGTGATGCCCAGTGCTGTTCCTTCAATTACGTTTGTTAACGTTCTTGCCTTCAATTCTTTGCCGATACTGACTGCATAGCTTTCCCATAAAAGCTTAATCGGAAAAAAGCCTTTCTCTAAATAGAGTAGATACAATTTTTCAAAATGTTTAAAAACACTTCTAATTAACGCTGCCCGGGAAATCGTCTCCCCTTTTTCAATCGCTAGTGAGCTGGCTATTTCTTGAAGCTCATCTGGGAATTCCTCTTTCCGCTGGTTGACGTTAATGCCAATTCCAATAATAATGGAATGTATTCTGTCCGCTTCTGCCTGCAGTTCTGTTAAGATCCCTGTTACCTTTTTTCCATGCAGTAATATATCATTGGGCCACTTTATTTCCGGCTGCAGTCCGGTAATTTCTTCCGCCGCCTGAACAACTGCTACAGCTGTTAATAGTGTCAATTGCGGGGCATTGGTCAGCGGGATATTTGGCCTAAGTATAAGACTCATCCAAATACCTGTATATTTTGGTGAATGCCATTTTCTGCTCATTCTGCCTTTACCGGATCTTTGCTCTTCCGCAATAATAACCGTTCCTTCCGGTACATCCTCAGATGCGAACTGATGGGCAATTTTTTGTGTCGATTCGACACTTTCTTGATAGTGAATGTTCCTGCCGATGAATTCCGTTGTCAAGCCAAGTCTTATTTCATCGGCGGTTATCTTTTCCGGTGTTTTTAGAATCCGATAGCCTCTATTTCGAACAGCCTCTAATTCAAAGCCTTCTTTCCTTAATTCCTCAATGTGCTTCCACACAGCCGTCCTTGAGCAGCCAATTACCTCAGCAAGATGCTGCCCGGATAAATAGACGTCGCCGGCTTTAGTAAAGGCATCAAGTAACTCTTTTCTTAATTCGGACTGCACGTCAATAGCCACTCCTTAATCTTTTGTTTATTATTTTCCAATTCCCCTGCCACGATTGCCGCTTCTATCCTCAATAGCGTCTCTTTCAGCCAGGGTCCGCCGCTTTTTTCGAACCATTCCATCACATCGTTTCCTGTGACATGTATGTCAGAGACATGCTTGATTGGCAGCTTCTCGTACAGGTCTAACCAATGATCCATTGAATCTGTTTCAGTTATCCCGTTAATGACCACGTATAGCTTTTCAACGGATAGGATGTTGTCATGACCTGCCCTATATAAATCATAAACGGACCATTCCTGCTGTAGTCTTTTTTCTAGGAAGAGCAGCATTTGTTGTATTTCTCTTATGTCTTTAATTGGCATGCGCCACTCTCTTAAAAATGTCCCGGCCGACTTTTCCATTATTTCTAAACAAAAAAGCAATATTGACCACATTTCATTTTTATTTAGACTTTCACATTGAAAGTTTAACAATTGCTTTAATTGCTGTTTCTTAGTCGCCAAACCCGGCAAATAAAGAAATAGATTCGTATCAAGCAAAACCTTGATTGCTTCCTTCTGATTCTTGCCATTTAAAAGTTTTTCAAACTCTGCTTTTTTTCTTTCAACAGCAATATTCTTAAGTAAATCAATCTGCTTGATTAATGCCGTTATCGTATCCTTTTCAATTGTAAAAGCGAGCTGGCTTACAAACCGAACCGCACGCAACATTCTTAACGCATCTTCACCGAAACGTTCTTCTGCCTTACCAACTGTTTGAATTATTTTATCTCTGATCGCAGTCTGTCCATCAAAGGGGTCAATTAGTTTTCCATTTCGATCCATCGCAATCGCATTCATTGTAAAATCCCTGCGCTTTAAGTCATCTTGAAGATTACGGATAAACGCTACCTCTTTCGGCCGGCGATAGTCCTGATAGTCCGCTTCCGTCCTAAAGGTGGTAATTTCATACGATCCGCCGTTAAATAACACAAGCACCGTTCCATGCTCAATTCCAATATCGACCGTTTTCAGAAAGATGGATTTCACTTCATCAGGTGTTGCCGATGAAGCAATATCTACGTCGCTAATCCTTCTCTTTAAAAGGAAATCCCTAACGGAACCGCCAACAAAATAGGCCTCGTAGCCGGCATCCTCTAATTTCCTTAACACAGGATTGGCTGATAAAAAAGGTTCAATCATCATACTTCACCTTAATTCATTAATTTAAAATATAATTGTTCATATTGTTCAACAATTTTAGCGGCATTGAAGGTTGTTTTAACCGTTTCAACTGATAGCTTGGAAAACTGCTGATGAAGATGTTGATCATTTAACAGCGTAATTGCTTTATTTGAAATCTCTTCTATGTCTCCTACATCACAAATAAATCCTGTTTCTCCGTGCAAAATGACTTCTGGGATTCCGCCAGCATTTGTCCCAATACACGGAACGCCACAGGCCATTGCCTCTAACGCTACCAGCCCAAAGCTTTCCTTTTCCGAAAGTAACAGCATCAAATCACTGATGGAATATAATTCCTCAAGATTCTCTTGTTTTCCAAGGAAAAGAACCTGGTCCTCTAACCCGAGCTGCCTTACTTGTTTACAAACTAACGTCATTTCAGGTCCGTCTCCAACTAACAATAATTTCGCCGGCATAGTGGCGGAAATTTTCGCAAAGGTTTTCACAACATCCTGGACGCGTTTTACAGCCCGAAAATTTGAGACATGGATGATCACTTTCTCTTCTTCTTTAATCGCGTATTCTCCCTTAAGTGTACTTGCATCCCTTTTATGGTAGATTCGCTCATCAATAAAATTATAGACAGTTTCAATTTGCTGATCCGGATTGATTAGCTCATAGGTTTGATCAACTAGCGCCTTGGAAACAGCGGTCACAACATCAGATTTTTCGATACCGAACTTAATCGCATCTGTTAATGATGGATCATACCCTAATACTGTTATGTCTGTACCATGTAGTGTCGTGACAATTTTTATATCTCTGTGACTCATTTGCTTCGCTAATATCGCACATACCGCGTGGGGAATGGCATAATGAACATGAAGCAAATCTAATTTCTCCCGATTTGCTACCTCCGCCATTTTACTTGCCAGGGCAATATCATAAGGCGCATATTGAAAAACAGAATATTGATTGACTTCGACTTGATGGTAATAAATGTTATGGTACATTTTATTAAGCCTGAAAGGAATGCTTGAAGAGATAAAGTGAATCTCATGGCCCTTTTCTGCCAGCATTTTCCCAAGCTCTGTGGCTACTACACCTGATCCACCCACGGTTGGATAACAGGTAATCCCAATTTTTAGTTTCCTCATCTTTCAATCTCCTATCAAATCTTGCTTCAAAAGGATTGGAACCTTTGTTTTAAAGCCTTCTGCAAAGGGAACGCCAACCAATTTACCAAACATTCTTTCCCGTGCTTCAACTGTTTCAATATAGCCATTGACGAGCGGCGTATTGAAGCTTTGGTCTGTTTGTTCAAATTGGCTTTTATATGCCCTTAATGCAGCCAGCTTTTTGTCAATAAACATTGTGACATCAGTGGTAAAATCCGGCTTATGGAAACCATTAATCATATAAAAATGCAGTTTATCCACTCGGTGCGGTCCGTTACCTTCTTCTGTGTGATATTTCTTAATGCCAGCTGAAAAAACCGCCTCCTCCACAAGGCGGGCACAATTCCCATGGTCAGGGTGGCGGTCCTCAAAATAGGGAGCAAAGACAACTTGAGGTTTGTATGTTCGAATGATACCGGCAATCTTCCTTATGTAATCATCATTTAAGAACAAGCCCCTATCAGGTAGTGCCAGCGAAGTCCGTAAGCAAACACCTAAAATTTCAGCGGCAAGGCTCGCTTCTGCTTTTCTTAACGTGACATTTCCGTTGGAGGAAAGATCAGCATCTGTTAAATCACAAATACCGATACGTTTCCCTTCAGATGCCAGTTTCGCTATCGTACCTGCCATGCCAATTTCCACATCATCAGCATGGGCTCCGAAAGCAAGAATATGTAACGGTTTAACCTCCATTTACTTCACCATTTTCTTTAACGATATTTCTCCAATCGATTAAGCCCAGTTCTAAACCTCTAATTAATAATTCTGCCGTTCCCATATTGGTTGCAAGTGGAATGGAATATACATCACAAAGTCTGACAAGTGCGGTCACGTCCGGTTCATGAGGCTGAGCTGTTAACGGATCGCGAAAGAAGAAAATTGCATCCATTTGATTTTGGGCAATCCTTGCACCAATTTGCTGATCACCGCCAAGCGGACCGGATTGATAGCGGGTAATGGACAATCCCGTAGCTTCATTAATTCGTAAGCCGGTTGTGCCCGTTGCAAACAGAGTATGTTTCTTAAATATTTCTTGATAGGCTGTTACAAATTGGACAAGATCATTTTTCTTTTCATCATGGGCGATTAAGGCTATATTCATTATTTTGACTCCTAATCTAAAATATTTTCAAGTCCATAAACAAAATTATTTTGTTTCATTACTGTTTCGACAGCTACTCTCACGCCTGACATAAAGGAGGCACGATTGTAGGAATCATGGCGAATGGTTAATGTCTGACCATCAGAGCCAAATAAAACCTGCTGATGGGCGATGAGTCCTGGCAAGCGGACAGAATGAATATGCATCCCATCATAATCCGCCCCTCTTGCACCTGTTAGCGTTTCTTTTTCATGGATGTGACCCTGTTTTTTGGTCTCTCTAACAGCTGAAATCATCTCTGCTGTTTTCACTGCTGTCCCGGATGGTGCATCTAGTTTTTGGTCATGGTGCAATTCGATAATTTCAACATCATAAAAATATTTTGCAGCCATCTGCGAAAATTTCATCATCAGCACGGCCCCGATTGCAAAGTTTGGCGCAATGATGCAGCCTAATTCTTTTTCGCTGCAGATAGCTTCCAATTCCGCTAAATTTTCTTTTGTAAAGCCAGTTGTGCCAACAACTGGGCGAACATTATGTACCAATGCTGTTTTGGCGTGGTACATGCCTACTTCGGGTGTGGTTAAATCTATTAATACGTCTGCTTCTACTTCTTGCAGGCATTTTTCAATATCAGTATAGATTGGTACATTTGAAATAGATTGAAACCCTGCTACATCACTTAACATCATGCCATCATGCTTGTGATCAAGGACTGCGGTTAGTTTAAAATGATCTGCAGCGGTTACCAGTTTTACAGCTTCAGTACCCATCCTGCCACGCGGACCGGCAATGATTATTTTAATTTCATTCATCGTATTCACTCCTGCTCAATTCTTGTCCAACGGTCTGAATCTCTTGTTTTAAATTTATCCATGACATAATTATGGGCATCTTCCATGTCAATCTTTAAGGCATTGGCCATGCATATGAGAACAAACAGAAGATCGCCAAGTTCTTCTTCAATAGCTTTTTCAGTTTCACTGGTTTTCTTCGGTTTTTCACCGTAATAATGGTTTACTTCTCTCGCTAACTCTCCTAATTCTTCCGTTAATCTTGCGAGCATTGCTAGAGGACTAAAATAGCCTTCTTTGAATTGGCCTATGTAGGCATCAACTTCCGCCTGAAGGTCCTTCATTGTCTTCTTATGTACTGTCATTTTCTCAACACCTCATTTCTACTGCATATATCACATTAATAAATGTTATTTATTCATGTTTATGTTAGCTAAGTTAGGGTTGATTTACAAATATTTTCGTTTCTATCACCTCTTTTTCTCATCTCATTGCCCTAGCGCAATTAATTCGCTATAATAAAAACCGCCACAAGAGAGAAATATATGGTAGAGGAGGACTGTTTATGGTATTTGGCCTTAAAATTAAGAATATTCTATTTATCCTGCTTGGTGCAGCCATCATGTCGTTCGGTCTAGTCAATTTTAATATGCAGAATAAGCTGGCTGAAGGCGGGTTCACAGGAATTACCTTGATTTTTTATTTCTTGCTCCATTGGGATCCTTCTTATACAAACTTGCTTCTTAATATCCCTTTATTTTTTATCGGCTGGAAGTTATTAGGACGGAACGCTTTCTTATATACCATTTTAGGAACAGTTGGGGTTTCGATTTTTTTATGGATATTTCAGCGTTACTCGATTGATATGCCGCTGCAAAGCGATTTAACCTTAGCTGCTTTGTTTGCAGGTGTCTTCACGGGGATTGGCTTAGGAGTCATCTTCCGTTTCGGAGGAACGACAGGCGGGGTAGATATTATTGCAAGGCTCGTCCAAAAATATGCAGGTTGGAACATGGGAAAGACAATGTTTATCTTTGATGCCTGTGTTATCGCTCTTTCATTGTTTACATACCTAAATTATAAACAAGCTATGTACACACTTGTTGCTGTCTTCGTTGGTGCAAGAGTGATTGATTTCATGCAGGAAGGTGCATATTCTGCCCGGGGTGCGATGATTATTTCTGAGAAAAATGAACAAATTGCCGCAAAAATTATGGATGAAATGGAACGAGGAGTTACCGCATTAAGGGGATATGGATCCTATACAAAGAGTGACCGTGAAGTTTTATATTGCGTCGTCGCTAAAAACGAAATTATGCGTTTGAAAAATTTGATTACCTCCGTAGATCCGCATGCATTTATATCGATTTCTGTTGTCCATGATGTCCACGGAGAAGGCTTTACACTTGACGAAAACAAAATGCCAATTGGAAATTAAAAAGCGCAAGCGCACTGACAGCAGTGCTTGCGCTTTTCTTATATCAATCCTTGTGATCTCTTGAGCGGTCTTTTTTCCATCCTTTGTCTCCTTGGTACTTGCGCCAGCCGACATAGGATAATGTCATGATAATAATGCTTCCTGTTGAGATAATAACCCACCACAGTGAAGGATCTGCCTCATCTTCTGCCATATTGGCAAAAAGATTTTTCAAGTCGGTATCGAGGGCTTCCAGCTGCTGCTGGCTTTTTGCATTATTGACAACCTGCGAACGATATTCGTTAATAAAATCAATCCGTGCATCCAGCCTTTGAATCGTTTCTGCAGGTACATCTATTTTCATACTCGGATAAATGACATTGTATAAGGATAAAAAGCTATTGAAATTGGTATGAAAATGGGCGGTATCACCATTAATAGCTGCATCCTTCGCCTGATGAAAGGCGGTCATCACTTGCTCTTCCATTTCTGTCCATAGGGGTTGATGACTTGTCGCGATAGCATCAATAACAAGCCGGAATTTAGTTAATTTATTTATTCTTTCCTCATATTTCATGTTGGGACTAACCGCTGCTTCCATCGCTTCATCATGCGAGGTGTGAACAATTCTTACTTCATCAACAGATAAGGGCTTTGTAATACCAGAAATACTCGTGAACTGGTCAGAAAAATAATCAAGCATTTTTTTAGCATCTTCATACCGATGAAACTTCACCATTTGGAGAGCTTCATCAGAAATATCATCGAGCCGCTCCATGGGCGATTGCTGTTCGGCGACTGCAGTTATGGGAGTGAGCATAATAATAATTGCAAATAAAAGTAACCAATTGATTTTCAACAATCCTTGTCCCCCCTTTCATTACTAATAAAATGTATGTAGGGGTGGACAAGGTTAGACCACTAATTAGAGAATCAAACTTATTTTATTTCAAGTTTAAATCGATTAGGACGGATCGAGAAATAGTAAGCAAGTCCAATCGAAAGAATAGACAGCCAAAACGTGAAATAGCCAATTTGTGGTATATAATCATCTAGCATATGGTAACTTGGCAGCATGAAAAAGACGTAATCAATTACATCATTATGCAGCGTCCAGATTGCTGTTACGATTAAATGCCACCATTTAAAACGGTAAAACGGTGCATACAATAACCCTTGGACAGCCATTGCAAAATGGGAAAAAATCAACATATAGCCAATCCAATCAAGCTTCCCATCAACGAAATAAACGAGGACATTCATGACAACTGCCCATATTCCATATTTAAACAGGGTCACAATGGCAAGCGCTTCCATTAAAGGCCAGTTTCTCCCCATCAAAAAAGCAATTAAGACAAAAACGAAAAATAAACTTGCTGTCGGACTGTCGGGAACAAATGGGAGAAAAATGGCTGGTGTTTCTTTAAGCTGCCACCCATACCAATAATATCCGTAAGCAGTACCGGCAATATTGACAATGAGTAAAAGTCCGAGAATAGACCTATTTGCCAAGAGAGGATAAATAAAGCGCACAAATACTCCCCTTTTCAATAAAAAAGCTGACGATTCCCGTCAGCCTTTTTATCATTTAATTATTTCTTACCAATTTCTGCGATAAATTCAGATAGCTTTTTAAGCTGTTCGTCATTACCTTTAAAAATCCCTGCAGGCATTGTACCGCCTGGGCCTTTTTTACCTTCTACAGCAATTTTTGCTACTTCTTCAGCTGATAAGCCAGTACCAATTAATGTTGGTGCTCCAGCGCCGCCTTGAAAACTATCACCATGACAGGTAATACACGCATTATCAGTTGCAATTTTGTAGCCATCACTTGTTTTATCAAAATCTACTTTCGCAACGATTTTACCTTGGCGTTCAGCTGCGGCCCAGTCATGTGTTGCAACAGATTGCCACGTTAAAAATACGGTAGCTGCTATTGCCAACAACATAAATGATGTTGCAAGCGGACGCTTCAGTGGACGACGTTCCGGTCCGACATCAAGGAACGGTGCTAATAATAAGCCGCCAAAAGCGAGTCCTGGAATGACCATAGCTCCAATAACCGTATATGGGCCAGATGCATATGTGTATTTCAGCAATTGATATAAGAACAAGAAATACCAGTCTGGTAATGGAATATAACCTGTATCGGTCGGATCCGCAATCCTTTCAAGCGGAGCCGGATGTGCAACTGTTAGGCATAAATAGCCGACAAGAAAAACGGCACCTATCATCCATTCTTTTAAAAGGAAGTTAGGCCAGAATGCCTCTGTTTTACCAGGATATTCTGAGTAATCTTTTGGAAGCATCGTTTTACGTGATTCAGGTGCTGGTACACGTGAGTCACCGACGAACTTCATACCTTTACCGCGATGCATTGAGCAATCCCCCTCCTTTTTTTCGTATTGATTAGAAAAAACTTACAGCTTAAACTTTATTTTAAAGCGGTCCGGAAATACCTTGTTTACGAATCATAATGAAGTGAGCTCCCATTAGCCCGAGCAATGCTCCTGGCAGGAAGAACACGTGGATTGCAAAGAAACGGGTTAATGTTTGAGCACCTACAATATGTTCATGACCTGCTAATAATACTTTAACATAGGAACCAATGAACGGTGTAGCCTCAGCAATTTGCAGACCAACTTTGGTAGCGAATAACGCTTTCATATCCCAAGGTAATAAGTATCCGGTAAAGCCTAAACCAAGCATGACGAAGAAAATAAGTACTCCGACAATCCAGTTTAACTCACGCGGCTTTTTATAAGCACCCTGGAAGAAGACGCGTAATGTATGTAAAAACATCATGACAAGCACTAAACTTGCACCCCAGTGATGCATTCCACGTACAATTTGTCCAAAAGCAACTTCATTTTGCAGATAATAAACAGATTCCCATGCATTTTTAATATCCGGTACGTAGTACATCGTTAAAAACATACCAGAAAGAATTTGAATGACTGTTACGAAGAATGTCAGACCGCCAAAGCAGTATACAAACGCTGAAAAATGATGCGCCGGGTTAACATGCTCAGGTACTTCATGGTCTGCGATATCGCGCCACAAAGGCGTAATATCTAAACGTTCATCGACCCAGTCGTAAATTTTGTTTAACAATGATTACGCCTCCTTCCGTGGTTTAGCTTTTCCTAAGTATAGGTAACCATCTTTTTCTTTGTATGGATATACATCTAGCGGTGCTAATGGTGGTGTATTTGGAACATTTGTACCGTCTTTTGTATAGCGGCCATAGTGACATGGACAGAAGAATTGATCTGGATGTTCTTTATCCGTATTCCAGTTAACCGTACAGCCTAAGTGTTTACATACAGGTGATAGTGCGATAATTTTTCCATTATCATCCTTATAGACCCAAGCAGTTTCCGTAACTTCAGACTCATACCAGGCATCCTTTTGCTTAAATTTAAAGTCAACACGAACAGGTTCTTTAGTTATTTCCGACACCTTTTTCGGAGTAGGAATAAAATCTCCACCGGCTTCCGCCTTTAAAACAGGATCCACTGCAAATCGGACCATTGGCATTAACATCCCTGCAGCCATAAAGCCGCCCACACCTGTTAAAGTATAACTTAAAAATTGCCTTCTTGAAACGCGTTCTTTACTCATGCTTATCCCCCCCTCTATTCACGAAGTTAAGTCCAGCGGACAATTATTAAACACATATAAAACTAGGACATAACAATGATATATCAATCTACAGGCAAGGTCAATATCATACTATTTTAAAAACATATAATCTAAATAGTTTTACCCTTATTCCTGCCATTTTTGCGTAAAGAGAATTAAAAGCTGTTTTACTTGACTATTAATTATTTCCACCTTTTGGGATTCAGTCATCTGCTCCAGCAGAAGTGATGGAAGCCAAATTAATGCACCGCCTAATTTCTCCTCATGTGCTTTCCATTCTATATCGGAAGTTAGGTAAAATATGTGTTTAAAATCACCTTTTACGATATTTTCCTCCCAGTTCTGTAAATCATTCAAGACTTTTTCACTATTTTCATTTTTTAAATATGTAAATGGAGGAAATAATAATAATCTCCCGGTAAACTGCCTTTCTAACTGGCTTGTTAACAGCGTGATAAATTCCGCAGCCGCGGCTGATTGCTTCATTTCACCTCCAAACGAAATTGAATAGATGGGAATAACAGCCGTATCCACATACTCCTTGGCATTTAAATAAGTGTCAATATCTTGTGGTATCCATTTCATTTTTCGCACCTGCCTTTTTGCTTCACTATTCCTATAATACCATTATCTCCTATAACTATAAAAAGAAAATGTAAAAGTTATAAAAAAAACAAAAGGAAGTATGCTTATCGCAAACTTCCATTTTGTTCTGCCATTGTTAGTTTATTTAATTTTTCTGTTAGCATTCGAAATGCCTTACGATCTTGGTTATCAAGTGCTTCATCAATTAATTGCAGCAGCTTTTCTCGTTGAAAGCGTTCAATACTATGCTGTAACAATTGTTCTGCAATGATTCCATCCTTTTCATTCACTTGCAGATGTTTTGGGACAAAGGGGTTTTCCTCAAGCACCGCTGCATATTGATGTGCTTGATTTGAAGCATGGAAGTTTAACTGAATAAATATATCCTCGTCGCGATTGAGCCGAATATCATGGAAAGATTTTTCAGCATCCGTTGTCATCACATTTTCTTTATAAAAACGAAATGGCACTTTATCCACACAATGTGTAGACATAATCAAACCACGCGGACAATACTGTGCTTGCTCAACAAAATGAACCTTTTCCATTAGTTGGTCGTGGCTCATTAAATAATTGAGAATCCAAACACATTCTCTTCTTTTTAATTGATAATGATTTAAAAACCAGCGAATAAAGTCCTTCTTCTCGTTGACAGAAACAGGGGTTGCCATGAAAGTTTCCCTCCTCTGCATAATCAGCTTTTTTAGTCCTTTACATCGGTAAGACGATCAAGCATTTCCATATACTCAACATTTGTTGGATCCTCAATTAGCAGCTGTTTAAAAATTTCGGCGGCTCGGTCGGTTTTTCCTTCCTCAATTAGAAAATATCCGTAATCAAGCAAGAATGCTTCATTATTCTTAAAAAAAGTATATGCACTTTCATATTTGTCTAATGCGTGTGAGTACTCCTCTAATTTTTGAAAACTAAGCGCAGAATCCCATAAAATCTGGGGCTCCTCATCTTCAATAATGTCTAGTTGAGAAATTAACTCAAGGACATCCTCATATCTTTCCTGTTGAAAAAAGAGTTTATTTAACATAAGCGCTGCTTCAGTGAATCCCGGATCTAAGGCCAGTGACTCCCGGAAGTATTGCTCGGCATCCGCATCTTTTCCGAGTTTTACCGCTGTTTTCCCACCGTAGAAAAATAATTCTTTATTAAATTCATCCTGTTTAATACCTTCTTGGATTGCGTGTAAACTGTTTTCCAGCTCTTCTTCCCGTTCATATCCGATAGCAAGATGTAAATAGAGTGAATGGTATTCTGGATCAAGCGTCTTTAATTCATTGAATTTTTCTATGGCAGTTCGATTATAGCCTGCCTGCAGCGCTGTAAATGCATAGCCGAATAATGTGTTTATCTCCAATTTTCCATCGAGCGCCTTATCATAGTAAGCCAGCGCTTCCTCAAAAGCCCCTGATCCGCTTAAAAGGTCTGCCATCCGCCCATGTATATTAATGCCGGCCATTTCGTTTTCTTCTCTTAAAACCGTTTCATAGGCATTCATTGCTTTGGCAATTTCACCAAGTTCTCCGTAAAGCTCCCCTAAAGCAAAATCAATAATGACTTCATCCGGCAATATTTTTTTTGCCTGTAATAATTTTCTTTCACACACTTCATAAAGTCCTTGGAGTTGATAAAGGTCTGCTAACAGTAATAGTGATTGTGCAAAATTAGCATCCTGTTCTGAAATTCTTTCCAGGACAAGAATCGCTTCCTCCTCTTCTCCGGCTTCTACTAATATTTCTCCCAGCAGGACAAGAAGTTCGCCTTCTTCAGGGTAAATTTCCAGAAGGTTTTCAATTAGTTTCTTTGCTTCATCTAAAAATCCATATTGGTATAATTCTTCTCCCAGGAGAAATTTTTCCTCGGGCAGACCACTTTTTAATATCACATTATATTCATCTAAAGCTTCATTATGTTGGCCCTGCTCTAACATGTTAATAATTTTATTTACTCTATCCATTGGCTTTAACCTCTTTTCCCCCTTAATTACAAAGAAAAATAAGATGGGGTTCGCACCTTTACATGTTCTCCATATCCTGGTTTAAATAAAACCTTTGCCCCTGTCCGAACAATCTTTCCTTTGTGAACTGTAACTACAAGTCTATCACCATGATAATGAAATAAATTGACTTCATCAACATTATTGATTTCTCTTCCTTTTAAATATAAGTTATAGCTTAATTCCGTCCCTTGCATCAGGCTTGCTTTTTGTGGAAATAAACCAACCTTATTTAGTACTGTGGCAGGCAATGGCTGGTTTTCTTCTATTTCCTCATAAATTGCAGGTATTTTTTCTTTTACCATTATACCTTTCCATTTCGACAAAACAGCCCTCGCTTCCTTCTTCTGATAGGAAGAAATTATTGGAATCAAGGGGCTGTTAAACGGGAATATGGCTTCCCTTATCCATCCCCATGGCACATTTTCCAATTGACCTGGATCCTCTAGTTCAACAAAGATTGCTGGGATTTTTTCTTTCTTACAAATTCTCATTAGACTCGGAGTAATTAAGCGTATTGGGATTCTTATCCCGATGATAAAGTCAACAGGACACCCCACCAGCGCTGTTTTTATTTTCTTGAATTTTTCTGTTAATTCATTTTCGTAGGAAACATCAACATATGTAAATAAGGTTGTACCTCCTTTCTTCAAAAATTGGTCAATTAAATAATTTTTCAATTCCTGAAAGGATTCTTTATAAGGAATTTTGGAATTAAAAAGGACAAAAGATGGGGTCATAATAAAGGGTTCAACATTCATTTTCATCACCCGATAATGATTAAAACTAGTTTGAATTTTGGTTATTCGTTCTTCTGAAATTAAAAGCGAACATGTAGTTAATTTCCTGTCTTTAAGGATGTTGGCATTTTCAATGATATACATTGTCTGACCACCCGCTTTCCTTCTTTAAGACAAGCTATGCACTAATGTCAGAAACTATGACTTAGTCCGTTACCAAAAAGTAAAAGCTGCACATAGGGCAGCTTTTACTTAGCGAGGTTATTTATATGGTTAAAAAAGTTCGGGTAGGAAACGGAGATTGCTTCAGGATTCTCTAGGATGACCTCTTGATCACATAGAAGGGCAGCGATGGCAAGCATCATCCCAATCCGATGATCACCATGACTTGAAACAGTTCCGCCTTTGAGCTGCGATTGTCCATGGATAATCATCCCGTCATTCGTTGCCTCAATCGAAGCCCCTAATTTTTTTAGTTCTTGGACAACGGTATCAATTCGATTCGTCTCTTTTACCTTTAATTCTTCCGCATCTTTAATGATTGTCTTCCCTTCAGCTTGCGTTGCCAGTAAGGCAATGATTGGAATCTCATCTATGAGTTTTGGGATTAAATCGCCTTCTACAACAGTTCCCTTAAGTGCGGAGGTTTTAATAATGAGGTCACCAAATGGTTCAAATCCGTTCTCATCCTTCTGAACAATCTGCAAATCCGCACCCATTTTCTTCATGACCTCAATAATTCCTGTTCGTGTTGGATTTAAGCCAACATTTTTCAAATCAATTTCACTGTTAGGCACAACGGCACCGGCGACAAGAAAAAAGGCAGCTGAGGAAATGTCACCAGGAACATGGACCGTAGCAGCATGAAGCTTTTGTCCGCCTTTAACCGAAATCAATTGGTTATCCGTTGTAATTTCACCGCCGAATTTACGAATCATTCTTTCGGTATGATCCCGGGTTTGTGCTGGCTCGTGGATGGTACTTACCCCATCAGCTTGCAGTCCCGCTAGGAGTATCGCTGACTTCACCTGGGCACTAGCTACCGGCAGTTGATAGTTAATCGGTGTTAATCGCTTGCCACGAAGAGAGATGGGCGTATAGGCACCGTTCTTTCTTCCATCAATTTTAGCACCCATATTGGTTAAAGGGGCCGTGACTCTGGTCATTGGCCTTTTTCCGATTGAGTCATCACCAATAAGAGTGGAGAAAAACGGTCTTCCAGCAAGTATCCCCATTAATAAACGAATGGTTGTTCCGGAATTGCCAACGTCCAAAACTTCATCAGGTTCAGTTAAACCCTCAAACCCATTACCAAAGATGCGAAGCTCATTTTCTTCTTCCTCGATGGAAACCCCAAGCTTTCGAAAACATGATATCGTACTATAACAATCATCACCGGGAAGGAAATTAGTTACCCTTGTTTCACCAAAGGCAATCGAACCAAACATGACGGACCTGTGCGAGATCGATTTATCTCCAGGAATGGTTAGCTCACCAAATAACCGATTTATATTTGTCTTAAGTTTTAATGACGCCATAAAAAATCACCTTTTTTAAAATCATTTTATGAACCAATAGATGTGGCAAAGCTGGAATAAGTATCAATACAACGTTCTGCCCGCTGCCGATCCTCTTCCGTTTGAAAACTAATAACCAAAACTCCATTTATATCTTCTCTAGTTTCTAAGATGCGAATATTGGTAATGCTGATTTTTTCTTTTGCTAAATACCCTGTTATTTCAGAAATCACGCCCGGATAATCAGGTACATCAACAAACAAATCATAAAAGGCAGGGATTGCTCCTTTTTCTTTCATTGGCAGCCCGTCACGAAATTGTTTTGCCTGGTTGAAATAATTAAAGATTGCCGAACTATTTTCATTTTCCAGCAGGATTTTAACACCCTTCATTTCTTCCTGCCATTGATTTAGCAGCTCGATTAATATCTCACGGTTGTGCAGCAAAATATCCTTCCACATTTCCGGACTACTTGAGGCAATTCGAGTAATATCCCTAAATCCCCCTGCAGCCAGGCGTGGGATGAGACTTTCCGCTTCGGAAAGTCTTTCTGTCTGCCGAACGATGGAGGCAGCAATGATATGCGGGAAATGGCTGACAATCCCTGTAAGATAGTCATGATTTTCAGGCGTAATCGTCAAAAACTTTGCCTTTGTCCCCAGTAACCAGCCTTTTAATTGTTCTACTTTCGCTTCCTCAATCTGCTCATCTGGTGTTAACAAATAAAAGGCATTTTCAAATAATATTTCTTTTGCAGCTGAAACCCCACTTTTATGCGAACCAGCCATTGGATGCCCGCCAATAAAAGTGATTCCCCGTTCCTTCAAGCTGGCGGTACTTTCGACTATTTTCCGTTTAGTACTGCCTGTATCGGTAATAATTACGTCTGGATGAAGGGGCAGTTTAGCCAGCATCTGAAGAATTTCTTTCGTTTCGTTTACAGGTGCAGCAATAATGATTAAATTGGCATCGATTGCACCATCCTCAATGGTTTCCGCTATTTCATCAATGACACCCAGCATTTTTGCCAGTCTAGACTGTTCTTTATTAATATCAAATCCAACTATCGTAGCTTCGTTATGTTCCTTCTTGATACATAATGCCAAGGAACCGCCGATTAATCCTAAGCCAATTACAATAACACGGCCTTTCAAAGAATATTCCCCCAATTGATCAAAAAGCATCTCTGATTAGTTCCTACCAAGAAATTCGCTTAATGCTTGTAGTACACCTTCATTTTGTTCAGATGATCCAACGGTAATTCTTACAGCAGTTGGGAAACCAAGCGCTTTACCGGAGCGGACAATATAGCCTTTCTCTTGTAAAAATTGAAAAACCTCATCCCCGTCAACTTTCATATCAATTAAAATAAAATTAGTTTGTGATGGATAATAGTACAATTGGTTTTGTTCGCAAAAATCATAAAATTGTGATAGACCCTGTCTGTTTTTCTCCTTGCAACCTTCGACAAATTCTTGGTCCTTGATTGCCGCAATTGCTCCCATCTGCGCTAATGAATTAACATTAAATGGCTCTCTTACTGGCTCAAGTGCTTTTATAATTGCTCGATTTCCTACCCCATAGCCGACCCTTAAGGCAGCCATTCCATAGATTTTCGAAAAGGTTCGAAGAACAATTAAATTTTCATACTTCCGTGTTAACTCGATGGAATCATAATAATCTTCAGCTACTACATATTCATAGTAAGCTTCATCGAGAACGACAAGGATATGCCGAGGAACTTTATCTAAAAACGGAATTAATTTATTTTCCGGAATATATGTACCAGTTGGGTTATTTGGGCTGCAAAGCCAAATAACATTTGTCTGTTCGTCTATAGCCGCAAGCATTGCCTCCAAATCATGTTCACCATTGATTAAAGGTAATTCCTTAACGACTGCTCCTTCGATGACGGCGTTGTGTTTGTATTGCGAGAATGTTGGAGCGGCCATAATCGTACTTGCATTAGGATGGAGCAGCGATCTTGAAATAATTTGGATAAGGTTATCTGAACCATTCCCTAAAATGAGTTCTTCCTCATCAACATTCAAAAATCCAGAAAGCTCCTCTCTTAATTGAGTGGCATAGCCGTCAGGATAAATAGCCAACCGCGAAAGGTTTGTTTGCAGGACCTCAAGTACCCCAGGTGAACAGCCAAACGGGTTTTCATTGGAAGCAAGCTTGACAATGTTCTCCAGATTAAATTGTTTTTTGACAGCATCAATTGACTTTCCCGGCTGATACGGTGTAAGTGTCAATAATTGCTCTTTCCATCTCATTTTCTCCACCCTTTCAATATTTCTTAGCCAAAATGAAAAGAGATTCTTTCACTATGGCAAACTATTACCTAAGTCTGGTCTAAGTACCTTAGCTTCTTTTAAATAAACATGAATTATTTCTTCTTGGGAAAGATCGGTATTTACATGTATCATAATTCTGACACACATGTTCAATGAATGAGGAACCTGCATTTCCCGCATGCACATGACCGGTACGTAAGTCCAGCCCGTAAATGTCCGCAATGCTTTAGCCGGAAAGGCGGCATCAATATCTTCAGTAGTTGAGATAAATACGGATGCAACTGAATCAGGCTTAATCTGATTAACTTCAATTAATTTTGCCAGAAGTTCTTTGGTGGCAGGAATAATCGCTTCCTCTGTATTGCTATTAACCGTCGTGGCTCCCCTCACCCCTCTGATCATAAGAAAAATCCTCCTTGTTAAAAACGTTTAAGTTCATCTAATAAAATGGTTTCCGATATTTTCTGAAGCTTCGGTTGTCCCAATTGCTCTAGTAGCACAAATCGAATCGAATCACCAACCGACTTTTTATCTTGTTTCATTTTGCTTACTAATTTTTCAAAGGATAGTTGACCTGGAATTTTTGTAATATAGCCTAGCTTTTCTACCCATTCTATAAATTCTTCTAAATTGAAGGATAGACCCAGTAGCTTTTTACTTAATTTCAAAGCAAAAATCAGCCCAATCATTACAGCTTCCCCATGAGTAAAATTTCCATAACCCATTTCTGATTCAATCGCATGCCCTAGCGTGTGACCCAAGTTTAAGTAAGCCCGAATTCCCGTCTCTCTTTCATCCTGACTAACAAACTCATTTTTAATCTTAATCCCTTTTATTAACAAATAAGATAGTTGATCCAGGGTGATTAAATTAAGGTCATCAATATTATTTCGCAGCCATTCATAGAATCTGGCATCAGAAATCAGTGCATGTTTAATCACTTCCGCAAATCCGGAACGGATTTCATGTTCAGGCAGTGTAGTTAACAGCTCTAAATCGTAAAAAACGGCTTCAGGCTGATAAAATGCCCCAATCATATTTTTCCCAAGCGGGTGATTGATCGCAACCTTCCCGCCAACGGAACTATCATGTGCTAAAATAGTAGTCGGGACCTGGATAAAAGGGATTCCTCTCATAAAGGAGGAGGCAACGAAGCCTGATAAATCCCCTACCGCTCCACCACCAAATGAAAGAACCACAGATTTACGGTCGAGATGATTTTCAAGGGCGGTTGAAAGGGCATCATAATAAACTTCAAAGGTTTTCGTCTTTTCACCGCTGGGTCCTCTGTAAATAATCGGCTCCCACGATTTTAGCGCGAGCTGTAATTTTTCAAGATGAAGCTTAGCAACCGTTTCATCTGTAATAATTAATATTCTGGTAAGGTCCGGAAAATGATTAGCTAAAAAGGTGCCCAGCTCGTTCCTCACACCTTTTCCGACAAAAACATAATATTTTTTCGACACTGTTTGGATGTGGATCGTATCCATTAAAACTCCCTCGCATATTCCCGAGTTCTCTTGATTTCTTCTGCAAAGGTCTCAAAGCGGTCGCTGTAAAATTGTTCGACGAGAGCGTTCGCAAGCTCCCATGCGACAACACTTTCAGCAACAACGGCAGCTGCAGGAACGGCGCAACTGTCAGAACGCTCAATACTGGCAGCAAACGGCTCTTTTGTTTCTATATCCACACTCATCAATGGTTTATATAATGTCGGAATCGGTTTCATCACGCCTCGGACAACAATCGGCATCCCTGTCGTCATTCCGCCTTCAAATCCTCCAAGCCGATTTGTTTTGCGATAGTACCCCTTTCCTTGTTCCCAGGCGATTTCATCATGAACTTCGCTTCCAGGCTTCCTGGCTGCCTCAAAGCCAATTCCAATTTCTACTCCTTTAAACGCATTTATACTCATAATAGCAGCTGCTAATTTTCCATCCAATTTACGATCATAATGAACATAACTTCCAATACCTGCCGGCATCCCAGTGGCAATCACTTCCACGACACCGCCAATTGAATCACCGTTTTTCTTCGCTTCATCAATCGCTGTCATCATTTCTTGCTCTACATTTTGGTCTGAGGTCCGTACCGGTGATTTTTCCGTCCGTTCTTTTAAAGCTTGCAATGGTAACGTGCTGTCAACGTTTGCTTTGACTCCGCCGATTTCAACGACGTGGGCGACAAGATCGACCCCCACTAACGATAAAAGTTTCTTGGCTGCGGCACCAGCTGCCACCCTAACGGTTGTTTCACGTGCAGACGACCGCTCAAGCACATTTCGCATATCACGATGTCCGTATTTAATCGCTCCGTTTAGATCAGCGTGGCCAGGCCTGGCACGGGTTACCTTCCGTTTTATTTCATCCTCTTGTCCTGCTTCAACGGCTTCAATGCCCATTATATTTGTCCAATGCTTCCAATCGTTGTTTTTGACCACTAAGGCAATCGGAGATCCAAGTGTGTAGCCATGACGAACACCTGAAACAATTTCAGCAGTATCCTTCTCAATCTGCATTCGTCTCCCGCGTCCATAGCCTTTTTGCCGTCTGGCAAGCTCCTCGTTTATATCCGCAGCTTCAAGCGGCATACCCGCCGGCAGGCCCTCTAAAATTGTTGTAAGCTGCGGACCATGGGATTCACCTGCTGTTAAGTATCTCATTCCCATCCTCTTTCCCCCTTCAACTCATTAAAGAATTATGTATCAATATATCATATCATTTACAATAAACCTAGTATAACTATTCAGAAAAGCAAGATAAATTTTTTGTAATCGATATCAAAAAAGACACTTGTATAATAACTATACAAGTGCCTTTTCTTTGCAAATTAATAAATCCATTCGTTAACTAATTTGGAATACTCAACAACCCCAGTATCTTTAAAGAACAAGCCAATTTCACGCTCTGCACTTACAGGTGAATCAGAACCGTGAATGACATTCTTACCTACCGTTAGTCCAAAATCACCGCGAATGGTACCAGGTGCTGCATCCTTCGGATTAGTAGCACCCATCATTTGGCGAGCAGTTGCAATCACATTTTCTCCTTGCCATACCATTGCAAATACTGGACCAGAGGTAATGAAATCAACTAATTCACCGAAAAACGGCCGTTCCTTATGCTCACCATAATGTTCTTCGGCAAGCTCCTTAGGAATACTCATTAATTTAGCTCCGACTAGCTGAAACCCCTTTTTTTCAAAACGAGCAACCACTTCACCAATTAAATTACGTTGAACTCCGTCAGGCTTTACCATTAAAAATGTTTTTTCCATGAATTCCACTCCTACATCTTTATGTATATTGATTATTAGCTCAAGAACAAGCCATGGAAAATGGTATCATTTTTTCGAATATTTCGCAAGGTGATTAATATTTTCTTCTCCCGATGAATCTGGCGATGTCTTTGAGAGTCTTTTTCGCTTTATTGGCCGGTAATTCCTCTAAAATAGCTAGGGCCTTACTTAGATAGCGATCACTAAGGTCAACCGATTTTTCAATCGCACCCGACTGCTTAATGAGGGTAATAATTCTTTGAATATCCGCGGATTCCATTTTCTCATGAACCTTTTCAATTTCAATGCGGTTTGCTGCATTTTCCAAGGCGAAAAGGGCTGGGGCCGTAATATTCCCTTGCAAAAGGTCACTGCCTGCAGGCTTTCCGAGTTCTTCTTCCTTTGCCACAAAATCTAAAATATCATCCGTTATTTGGAATGACATCCCCACATAATATCCGAAACGGTAAAGTTTCCTATGGATGGCCTCGTCTACATCAGCAGCGATTGCCCCTATCTGGCAGCTTGCAGCAATCAGTAAGGCCGTTTTTCTTTTTATTCTTCGCAAATAATCGCGGAGATTTTGATTAAAGCGGTACTTGTCCCTGATTTGCTGAATTTCACCAACCGTTACTTCAACCATTGTATCTGCTAAAATTTTATGAGCCTCAGCTCGGTCCAGGTTGGCCATCAATTCCAGGGCAAGGGCAAAAACAAAGTCACCCGTATACATGGCAATTTTGTTATCCCATTTAGCTTTGACCGTCGGCTGTCCCCTGCGCAGGTCTGCATCATCGATAACATCATCATGAACAAGGGAAGCCATATGGATTAGTTCAAGAGCTACCGCCACATTTTTCATCACATTAATATCATAATGACCAAATTTACCAGCGAGCAAAACAAAAACAGGACGAATTCTTTTTCCTCCGGCTTGTAAGGTATGCATAGAAGCTTGTTTCAAAAGAAGAGAGTCCGCCTGGATTGTCTCTTCTAGTTTTTTCTCGATTATATTAATATCCGAATTCAAAAATGAATACATCATTTTTAATTTCATTTGTATTCACCCAGCTTTTCATCCTGTCTACATTCCATCATCTATTTCTTGTAACCTATATGAACCGCGGCTGCACCGCCGCTATATGATTTGTATTTTACATTATCAAAGCCTGCCTGTTCAAACATGCGCGCAAGCTCTCTCATTCCTGGAAAATCACGTGCAGATTCCTGAAGCCAAGAATATTCTTTATAGCTCTTCGCAAATAATTTACCGAACATCGGCATAATAAAACGGAAATAAAAATAAAAGAGCTGTCTATAACCAATTAATGTAGGCTGTGAAGTCTCAAGACAAACACCAATACCGCCAGGTTTTACAACGCGATGCATTTCTTTTAATACCTTTAGGTAATCCGGTACATTTCTCAATCCAAAACCAATCGTAACATAATCAAAACTGTTATCTTCAAAAGGCAGCTCCATGGCATTGCCATGAACCAATGTAACTTGGGTTAGCCCTATCTCTTTAACCTTTTCAATCCCTACATTGAGCATATTCTGGCTAAAATCCAGCCCAGTTACTTTCCCGGAAGGGCCTACGGCATCTGCTAACGCAATCGTCCAATCAGCCGTCCCACAGCAAACATCGAGTGCTTTTGAACCAGGCTGTACATTCATTCTTTTCATGGTGTCTTTACGCCACTTGATATGCTGTTGAAAACTAATTACAGAGTTCATTTTATCATAGCTATCGGATATTTTTTCAAAAACATCATGAACTCGTTCTTCTTTCGACTGCTGCATCTCTGATTACCCTTCTTCCACAAAAGTTTTTGCAATTGGCTGATGCTGACTGATAAGAAAAGAAATTCTCTTCTCTAAATAATCATTTAAATATGGAAGTTGTTGAATTCCTTTTTCAATGACTTGTTTGGATTGGTCAAGATAGCTGTCACAAATCATTAATAATTGATCACGAAGCTCAATGGAAATATCCGCTAATTTCAATTCACCCTTTGGATAAATATCCCTCATTAACACCTCGAATATGATTGAGTTCCCCGTATGAATAAATTGCTTTCTTTCTGTAAGCAAACGTTTAAAAAATAGAAGATTGCTAAGAAACCCATTCCATAAATCCACTTTAAAATATTCAGCAAGCCTTTCAAATAATGAACTTTCTATCTGCATAATACTTGTCATCAGTTTTTCAATTCCGCCCGTTTGCTTTTGATAGACAAGGATTTTATGTTCATTAACTTCCTTAATCCCTTTTGCAAGGGTCTTAATCACCATGATATCCTTGGAATCTGCCAGCAGTTTATAATACATGCCGCTAAAATAGTCTCCTGCAAGAACCGTCAACTGCCGTTCTTTTTCAACTTCAGACGTATTCGTAATATGTTCATGAGTATCAAGGGCAATTTGAACCAGCATTGTTGAAAGGCAATAGTTTTGCATTTGGTTAAAAGACAATTCGAGGCGGTCCATAATTGAGATAAGAATGAGAAGCTTATCTTCGTCAATAATTGGAGTTTCAATATATTCGAGTAGGTAAGAGTCAAAAACTTTCTTTTCGACCTGCTCTCTAATACTAATGAATTTTTGTCGAATGTCCGGCAATCTAATCACCCTTGCTTCCCCAAAGTATTATGTCTATATGTATTCTTATTTCCCAAGTTAATAAGTAAAATTCTTGCCATTCAATAAGGGCCTTTTCTCCCAAATCCTATAAGCAAGGCAGTCACCATTATATCACAAAAGATATTTAATGGGCAGGAATTCATAAAATAATTACATTCCGCCTACAGGAAATAAACACCTTATTATTTCTTCATTTCACTTTCTACTTCACCAAATTGAGTAAGTATTTTCGCATTTCCCCTAATTTTAATTGCCGATGTATGCTCTGTAAATTGAGCAATAAGCACTTCTCCCTTATCCAGTTTTTCTGAGTGATGAAATTTTGTATCGGTTCCTCTTGTTAATCCAATCACACTGACTCCATCATCAATTGCCTTTATGACCACAAAATCACTATTTTGCTGGTTGCGCTTTTCCATTTAATCCACTCCAAATTTATTTGAAATAATCGGAACTAATATTTTATTAACGAAAGCACTTCTGACCTGGCAATTGCATCGTCTGCAAGCACTCCGCGAACAGCAGTGGTAACTGTTTTGGAGCCAGGCTTTTTAACGCCGCGCATCGTCATGCACATATGCTCTGCTTCGACCACCACCATGACCCCATGGGGATCTAACTTCTCCATCATGCTGTCTGCAATCATTGAGGTAATTCTTTCTTGCAGCTGCGGTCTTTTGGCAACGGCTTCTACGGCTCTTGCAAGTTTACTTAAGCCAGTAACTCGCCCATTTTGCGGAATATAGGCTACATGTGCTTTTCCAAAGAAAGGGACGAGATGATGTTCACACATTGAATAAAAAGGAATATCTTTAACCAGGACTAACTCTTCGTGGTCTTCACTAAAAATCGTCTCAAAATGCTGCTTTGGATCCTCGTTTAAGCCGCTAAAAACTTCTTCATACATTTTTGCCACTCGTTTTGGTGTATCAAGTAATCCTTCACGGTTTGGGTCTTCACCAATTGCTTCTAATATTAGACGTACCGCCTCTTCAATTTGGGTACGATTCACTTCTGACATACTAAATTCCTCCTAGGCGTATATCTGTCATGTATAGATGACAAATACATATTAGCACAATCGTTTCCGTGCAGGCAAAAAATTAAAGCGGAAGCGCCTTGATCAGGGCCGACAAGCATAAGACGAGCCGGTGAGAAGGATGTTTTTTAACCTTCTTGCCGGATTGGCTGTAGACCATCGAGGCCCTAGGCGCTGGAGCTAGACAGTTGTCAAAGTTCAGAAATAGAAAAAAGGCCATGAACACCGCCATGACCTTTTTGCTTTAGCAATCCGCTTAAAGCAATAATTTATGTAATTATTTTACTGCATCTTTAAGCGCCTTACCTGGTTTGAAAGCTGGAACTTTGCTTGCAGCGATTTCGATTTCCTCGCCTGTTTGAGGGTTGCGGCCTTTACGGGCAGCACGCTCACGTACTTCAAAGTTTCCAAAACCGATTAATTGTACTTTATCACCATTTTTTAAAGCATCTAAAATCGCATCAAAAACAGCATCAACTGCTTTAGTAGCGTCCTTTTTTGAAAGTTCGCTTGCTTCAGCAACTGCGTTAATAAGTTCTGTCTTGTTCATGCCATTCACCTCCTCCCAAAGAAATTATCAAGATTCGTAAATAAGAATACTTATCTACATTTCTAAACAATTTTTCTAATTTCTATACGTCATAGCACGGTTTAATTACCAAAGTAATCCAAATTAACTGCTTTTGTAAATTAAATCTATTTTATTTATAAAAACCCTTATGAAATAAAGGTTTTCAACACTATAACGTAATTCTGTTAAAAGATTATCACAATCAATTCAGCATATCAAGAAGATTTCATGAAATAATGGTAATCTTTTCTTTTGTTTAGCGAAATTCCGCTCATTTAGGCTAATTCTTTCCAAATTTGGAGGAAAACAAAAAAAAAGGGACTCCGTCTGGGAGTCCAAAATCTAGAGGATAATGGCAATTAAGCCGCCTGACCCTTCGTTTATTATTCTTTCTAACGTTTCTTTTAATTTATATCTGGCATTCTCCGGCATCAAGGAGAGTTTTGCTTGGATCCCTTCTCGGACAATGGAACTCAAACTGCGGCCGAAGATATCCGAGTTCCAAATCGATAATGGGTCGTCCTCGAAATCCTGCATCAGATAGCGGACTAGTTCCTCGCTTTGTTTCTCTGTCCCGATAATTGGCGCAAATTCCGATTCCACATCCACTTTAATCATATGAATTGATGGGGCTACCGCTCGTAACCTAACACCAAAACGAGGCCCTTGACGAATAATTTCTGGTTCTTCAAGGCTCATATCTGATAGGGTTGGTGAGGCAATCCCGTAGCCCGTCTGTTTAACCATTTTCAGGGCGTCGGCAATATGGTCATATTCTGCTTTCGCATGCGCAAAATCCTGCATTAATTCAAGTAAATGATCTTTTCCTCTTATTTCGATACCAACGATTTCTTTCAAAATATCATCATATAATTCATCTGGAGCAAATAAATCAATTTCCGCAACACCAGAACCCATTTCAATCCCGGCCAAACCAGCTCGCTCAATGAATTCAAAGTCACTAAATTGCTGAACGACTCGATCAACATCTCTTAATCTCTTGATATCCTTAACCGTTTCCTTAACGGCATCCTGATAGCTTTCACGGAGCCAATGGTTTTCTCTTAATACCATCACCCAGCTTGGAAGGTTTACGTTGACTTCGAGAACCGGAAATTCGTAGAGTGCTTCACGCAGGACATTAAGAACATCACTGTCGCGCATACTCTCAACACTCATCGCGATGACAGGGATATCATATTTATCTGCTAAACTCGATCTTAGGGTTTCCGTGCTCGGATGATAAGGCTGAGCACTGTTAACGACCATGATAAAAGGTTTACCCACTTCCTTTAGCTCGTCAATGACTCTTTCTTCTGCCTCAATATAGTTACTTCTTGGTATTTCGCCGATTGTTCCATCAGTGGTCACAACTACCCCGATTGTCGAATGTTCCTGGATAACTTTTCGTGTGCCGATTTCGGCTGCTTCGTGAAATGGAATTGGCTCCTCATACCAGGGTGTATTAATCATTCTTGGGCCATTTTCATCCTCGTATCCTTTAGCACCCGGAACAGTATACCCCACACAGTCAACCAGCCTGATATTAACATTTAACCCTTCGTCGACATGAACGGTTGCTGCCTGATTGGGGACAAATTTCGGCTCCGTTGTCATAATCGTTTTCCCTGCCGCACTTTGCGGCAGCTCATCCTGCGCCCTCGATCTTTCTGCTTCACTGTTTATATTCGGTAACACAACAAGCTCCATGAATTTTTTAATAAATGTTGATTTCCCCGTACGTACAGCTCCTACTACTCCTAAATAAATATCGCCGCCTGTTCTTTCGGCAATATCTTTAAAAATATCAACCTTTTCCAAGTGATTCCCTCCCGATCATAGACTAAAGTGGGATAATATCATCCATTTAGATATTTTTGGACAGTATATATTTATGACGTTGTCCTATCTTTTTATGACACTTTTTTAAAAATTTTTACCCCCTTATTAAAATAAAGACTGTGTTAAATGTGAATGTTGATTTCCGTTCCAGGCGCGAGCGGTCCGCGGGGCGGGCGGTGAGCCTCCTCGGCGCTAAAGCGCCTGCGGGGTCTCACCTGTCCCGCTGCTCCCGCAGGAGTCTCGCTGTATCCACGTCCAATCAACATTGTGATCAAAATCAACAATATTCTTTAACACAGCCAAAATAAAAAAAACCCTCTCCTACAATATATTTCATAGGAAAAGGGTTATGACAAAATTATTCTTCTAGGAATACAGGCTCTTTCGTTTTCGCATCTAGCGTATAAGGCAGTGAATATGCCGGGACAAACATGGAGTCATTCACCAAGATAGAGCGAATATCTTCTCCTGGTTTAAACTGTTTGTCCGTTTTCTTAAGTTCCTGATAAAGGTCGGGGCGATAATCAACAAATACCTCCGCATTTCCTGTAATAACTAAGGAGAGGTTTTGATTCGTATATGGGCTGACAACATACGGAGGGCTTTCAAAGCCTAATTGTTTAAAATCAAGCGAATAAACATTTTTGGCTATTTGTTTTTTATAGGGCGGATATCCTTTTGATCTTATTCTTAAGTTTATATCACGAATTGTTTCTGTCATCCTTAAATCTAACAACTTTACAGTTGGATTTGTTTCTACATCAACAAGTACGTATTGAAAAATGCCACCGCTTTCAAACGCATTTCCTGGCGGCTCAGCCATATACTTTGGGGTAATTCTTTTAAATTCAATCGGATATTTTTGATAAATTGGCGTGTCTGCTTCCTTTGTTTTGATTGGCAGAATACCGCTATTGTCCTTCTGAAAGTCATCCACTGCCGTTTGTACTGCTTGGATTTGATCTTTATATGGGATTTGGTTCTGTGATAATTCCTCCTTTGGGTACATACATCCCGACAAAAAAATTGCTGTTAACATAATCAGACAGCCTAGCGTCTTTCTCTTCATAAAATCACCTTTAAATTTATGTAATTTAATATAATAAAACAATGAGCAACGTAATTCCAGCAACAATCATAAATAAATAGGCAAAAATGGCTGAGATAATACGGAGTACCCCTTTTAGCTTATAGCGGCTTAAATAAATGGTCATAATCGCAAGAAACATAAACCCCATCCCTGCAATCGAAATCCACATTTTCAACATACCAGGTGACAACAAAATCCCCCCCTTATTCCAAAAATTAATTATAACATAGTAATAAAAAAAAACTGAAGTAAAGAGGGGCGAATTCTTTACTTCAGCAATGAGGACTAAATAACCCGTTCTCCAGCGTCATACTACCAGGATGCTTCGTTGCATTGTATGCAATCTAGATAAAAAGCGCATCATTTGAACGCCTAATTTTTTTATATTTTAATCTTCAATATTTCTTTCCTCAAGAACATTTACTAAATCTTCCATTTCATGGGTTTTGCCGCGGGCCATTAACACATCTACCGCGTCCTTTGCGTTTTTCCCATTAAATAAGACATCATAAAGAGCAAAGGTAATCGGCATCTTAACATTATACTTTGAAGCGAGCTGATAGGCGGCTTTTGTTGTCCTTACACCTTCAACCACCATTCCCATACTATCAAGAACCTCGTCAAGCGTTTTACCCTTGCCAAGCATATTTCCTGCTCTCCAGTTCCGCGAATGGACACTTGTACAAGTAACAATTAAGTCGCCAATTCCTGTTAATCCGGAAAATGTTAACGGATTAGCCCCCATTTTTGTCCCAAGTCGAGCTATTTCAGCAAGTCCGCGGGTCATGAGCGCGGCCTTAGCATTATCACCATAGCCAAGCCCATCCGTTATCCCTGCAGCAAGGGCAATAATATTCTTTAATGCACCGCCAATTTCAACTCCGATGACATCGGAATTGGTATAGACGCGAAAATTATGGTTGATAAATAAATCTTGGACTTTTTCAGCGGCTTCCATATTTTCCGAGGTAACCGTTACCGTCGTAGGATGCCTTAAGCTAACTTCTTCCGCATGGCTTGGACCTGAAAGGACGACGACGTCTTTTAACAGTTCTTTTGGCATTTCTTCTTTGATCATTTCTGTAATCCGCAAAAGTGTGTCTGGTTCAATCCCCTTGCTCACATGTGCAATTATGACAGGCCCAGCTTGTACAGCACGCATTTTCCCAAGAACTTCTCGTATCGCCTTAGTAGGAACGGCTAGAATAGCTGTTTCCACACCCATTAAGGCATCACTTAACGAAGCGTAACCAACGATTAATTCCGGCAGATCAATTCCAGGTAAATATTTTTTATTTGAATGAAATTCATTGATTTCCTTCACCTGGTCTTCATTATGGCTCCAAAGACGGACCTCATGGGAATTATCGGCTAACACCATCGCCAGAGCTGTTCCCCAGCTTCCCGCGCCTACAACGGCTATTGCAGTTTTTTTATCCTGCATTACATTACACCCGCCTTATCTTTATTTTCTTTCTCTCGCATAAATTTTAATAGGGGTTCCCTCGAAACCAAACGCGTCCCTAATTCTATTCTCGAGAAAACGCTCATAAGAGAAATGCAGTAATTCAGGTTCATTGACAAAGACAACAAAGACAGGGGGTTTGACCGCTACCTGTGTTGCATAATAAATCTTTAGGCGTTTCCCTTTGTCGCTTGGTGTCGGATTCATCGCTATGGCATCCATTATCACATCATTTAACACACTTGTTTCAACCCTCATCGAATGATTTTCACTTGCTGAATTGATCATTGGAAGCAGGGTATGAATGCGTTTTTTTGTTTTTGCTGATAAAAACACGATTGGAGCATAACTCAAGAATAAGAAATGTTCTCTAATCTTTTGCTCTAACTCTTTCATCGTCTTTTCGTCTTTTTCAATCGCATCCCATTTATTGACCACGATTACAATTGCTCTGCCCGCTTCATGGGCATACCCGGCAATCTTCTTGTCCTGTTCAATGATACCTTCCTCTGCATTGATGACAACTAGAACAACGTCTGAACGTTCAATCGCCCGTAATGCACGGAGGACACTGTATTTCTCCGTACTCTCATATACTTTTCCTTTTTTCCTAATTCCGGCTGTATCGATAATGACATACTTATCGCCATTATATGTATACGGAGAATCGACTGCATCACGAGTGGTGCCAGCAATATCGCTGACGATGACACGCTCTTCACCTAGTATTGCGTTGACAAGGGAAGACTTTCCGACATTTGGCCTTCCTATTAAGGAAAACTTGACTACATCATCAGCATACTCGATGGGCTTGTTTTTTGGAAAGTGTTTGGCAGCCTCGTCCAATAAATCTCCTAGACCAAGTCCGTGTGAACCGGAAACAGGGATTGGCTCACCAAAGCCTAATGAGTAAAAATCATAAATTTGTTCACGCATTTCCGGGTTATCAATTTTATTAACCCCTAATACAATCGGTTTCTTAGACTTATATAAAATTTTTGCTACTTCTTCATCAGCAGCTGTTACCCCTTCTCGTCCATTTGTTAAGAAGATAATCACATCTGCTTCATCAATTGCCACTTCTGCCTGTTGACGAATTTGCTCTAAAAACGGTTCGTCACCAATATCGATTCCACCAGTATCAATGACATTAAAGTCGTGTGTCAACCATTCTCCAGAACTATAAATCCGATCTCTTGTTACTCCTGGAATATCCTCAACAATGGAAATTCGTTCGCCAACAATTCGATTAAAAATCGTTGATTTCCCAACGTTGGGCCGTCCTACAATGGCAATAACAGGTTTAACCATTACACTCGCCATCCCTTCTCTTATATATTACACAAACATATTGTTATGTTAGCATTATTCCATTAAAGTTCTTATTAAGTAAAGAAACCCTTCTTTCATTTAGAAGGGCCTAACTATATTATTTTATCAATGTTATTCCTAACTAGCAATGGAAACCATAATATGAACTGATTTTAAGATGATTTTTGTTTTCCTTTTTCAAAAAAATGGACATGATTTTGGAAAATATAACCTGCGTTTTCTAATAAGCTCCAACCCACCAGCAATGCGGCAATTAAAGAACAAACATCTAAATAAGCAAAAGCCCCGACAGAATAGGGAAATTGAAGCTTATTTAAGATATAGGCATATAAGAACTCCCCTTGCATGGTGCCGCTCACGATAATCAACAAGCGGCCTTTTAACGTTTTTTGCAAGAGAATGGCAAGGTAGCCAAAGCATATCCCCATCATCCATTCCTTCTTAAAGATAACCCAAATTGGATCAAAAATTTCGAACAAATGGAATGTAACATAGGCAATTGACACAATTAATGAACAGATAAAAAAATAAAAGATAGCACCTAGTTTTTCCCGACTGTAAAATACATAAGAAACAACTAATAAAAATATACCACTCGCATGCAATTCCAAACTGTCAATGCTAAAATGATAATTCGATAAAATGATTACGGTTAGAACGATAATCGACATTTTTAAACGATATGTGTTTTGCTTATTTAGGATAAACGTCATATAGACCCAGAACGCCCAGCATATCCAATAAAACATGATCCCTTCCATTCCACACACCTCCTATTATTCACATTATTGGTATTCTTTATGTATTTTCATACTCCCCTGAATAATATTTCCCCTGTGAATCATCTTATAAAGAGGAGGTGTGGATAATGGGAAGAGACCGCCAAGAGAAAAAATTAAAAGCAAGCAGGAGAGTAGAATCCGACCGGGACCAAGCATTACACTATCCTGGTGCAACCAAGCTTTCAAGTCCTGAGGAAGCTCGAGGTTTAAACGACGGTAAAAAATAAATAACACCAAAAAAGCTCTCGCGGGTGCGAGAGCTTTTATTTAATTGAACGCTGGCTATACCGTTTCGTATCTATTCCTCTTTGGTGCAGCCAATGGTATGTATCACCGGATATTACTAACGGAGCATTTTGTAAATCTGATATCGTTTTCGCCCCTAAAGCAGTCATAATCATCGTTAATTCTTTATGGAGGGTTTCGATTTCTTCCTGAAGGGCGGCAATTCCCTTCTCTACAAGAATTCGCAAGAAATATCCTGCAATACCAATCGCATTTGCTCCTAATGCTAACCCCCTGGCAATGTCATATCCAGTGGTAAAACCTCCTGAACCGATAATCGTTACTTGATTAGGAATCGATGCCGCTTCAATGATTGAGACTGGAGTCGAAATGCCCCAATTATTAAAAAACGAGAAAGTCTTCTCACGGCGCTTATTTTCTATTTCTGCAAAATTTGTTCCTCCAGAACCGCCAACATCAACCGCTGTGACACCGACGGAAGAAAGGGTTTCAACAGTTTCCCTCGTCATCCCAAAACCGACTTCTTTGACGATGACTGGAACATCCACCACATTGACAATAGACTCGATTCTATTTAACGCACCAGAAAAATCCCGATCCCCCTCTGGCATGGTTAGTTCTTGAATGACATTCAAATGGATTTGCAGGGCGTTTGCTTCAATCATATCGATAGCCGCTCTCGCATTCTCCGTTGTTGCTTCGCTGCCAATATTAGCGATGATAATACCATTAGGATTCTCTTTTCTAACTATCCCATAAGTATACCTTTCTGCTTTATCCTTTAGAGCAGACATCTGTGAACCTACAGCCATAGCTAACCCGGTATTTTTAGCAGCAATTGCAAGCTCCTTGTTAATCTGAAAGGTTTTTTCACCGCCGCCGCCTGTCATTGCATTGATAAAAATTGGCGAACTTAAATAAAGTCCGCCAATTGAATGGTCTAATCGCACGTCGAATACATTGGTATTCGGCAGGCTATGGTGAAGAAATTTAATATCATCGAAGTCTGTTGCAGCGTCTTGCTTATTTTCAAGAGCGAAGCGGATATGGTCCCATTTTCGTTCTGATCTGGACAAGTAAAATCACCATTATTTTCTTAGATTCTTTAATTTGTCTCCAATAACTTCACCAAGCTGGAAGCCTTTTGATTCTTCAGGAAGCTCATAATCAAGGTTTTCTTCAGCCTCTTTTTCAAGAAGTTCTTTTATGCTTAATGATAACCGTTGATCATTCTCATTAGCATCTAAAACCTTAACTTTAACTTCTTGTCCTTCTTTAAGAACCTCATGCGGTGTTCCAATATGCTTATGAGCAATTTGAGAAATATGAACAAGACCCTCAACACCAGGAAAAACCTCAACAAAGGCACCGTAAGAGACTAATCGTTTCACAGTTCCTTCTAAAATACTTCCTTTCGGTGCTTTTTCGGCAATATTTGTCCATGGTCCAGGAAGTGTTTCCTTTATCGATAAAGAAATTCTTTCGTTATCACGGTCTACACTTAATACTTTAACTTGAACCTGCTGGCCTTCGTGAACAACATCTGATGGCTTATCAACGTGTTCATAGGATAATTGGGAAATATGGACCAGACCGTCGATTCCGCCAATATCAACGAAAGCTCCAAAATCAGTAATTCGTTGAACCCTGCCATCGATTATCTGTCCTGCTTGTAATGCACCTAGACGATTTTGTTTCTGTTTCCCTTTTTCTTCTTCAACAACTGCTCGATGCGAAAGGATTAAGCGGTTCTTTTCTTTATCAAGTTCAACGATTTTAAAGGTAAGATTGGAACCCTTGTAATCGCTGAAATCCTCGACAAAATAGGATTCTACAAGGGAGGCAGGGACAAAACCGCGAACGCCAAGATCAACAACAAGACCACCTTTTACAACGTCTTTTACTTCGGTTTCAAAAACCTCGCCGCTTTGGAACTTTTGTTCTAAGTTCTCCCACGCCTTCTCGGCATCTACTTTTCTTTTTGAAAGAATCAATGCCTCTTCTTCTACTTTTAAAACTTCCAGTTCCAGTTCATCACCTTCATGAACCGCATCTGATGCCTTTTCAATATGAAGGCTTGAAAGCTCACTAATTGGGATAATTCCATCAAGTTTACTGCCTGGAACAGCCACGAGCACCTGTTTCTCTTCTACTTTAGTAACTTGTCCAGTTACTTTGTTCCCAATTTCAAAGCTTTTCACTTCTACTTGATTTAACTCTTCCGACATATGTATTCCTCCTTAATCCATTTACATCTAAATATAATCTATATATGCTTTGATGATGGCCAAGAGCCTTCACCACATATAAAAAACAAAGTTAAAAAAAGAATATTCGAAAAAAGTCTCTTTTTAATAACTTCTTACAAATAGGCTCTTTTGTCAAGCAGAAGCTATTGATGCTCTTTTATTAGTTTTGCAATTTCAGACATAATTAATTCAGTAACCTGTTCCGCGGATGCCTTGGTTCTTCTCATTTCTTCCATTGCTATCGGTTTTCCGTATACTACCCTTAACTTATGTAAGGCTTTATACGGTCCGATAACGGCACAAGGAACCACCAATGCATCTGTTCGTAATGCGAAAAATCCTGCTCCTGAAAGTCCTTTACCTAACTCCCCGGTCTTACTTCTTGTCCCCTCCGGGAAAAGTCCAAAAACGTGGCCATCTTTTAAAACTTTCAATCCAGACCTAAGTGCCTCACGATCCCCAAATCCCCTTTTTACTGGGAAAGCATTACATTTTCTAACGATTTCTCCCAACACTGGGACCCGAAAAATCTCTTCTTTCGCCATATAGTGAACAGGCCTAGGTGCCATAATTCCCACAATTATCGGATCAAAATTATTGATATGATTGGAACAAAGAAGAACTCCGCCCTCTTTCGGGAAATTTTCAACGCCAATTGCCTCAACTCTGTACCATGGTTTAAAAATCCCATAAACAACCGATTTTGCAAACCCGTAAAACGTCACCCTAATCCAATCCTTTCTTGTACAATTGCCATTATTTTTTCTACAACATCAGGAATGGTTAAAGAGGTTGTATCGATTTCAATTGCATCATCGGCCTTTTTCAAAGGAGCTATCTCTCTCTCTGAATCGATTTTATCTCTTTGTGCAATTTCTTCTTTTAATTTATTTAGGTCGGACGGGAAGCCCTTTTGTACATTTTCAGTATGACGGCGGACGGCTCTTTCATCAACACTGGCAAGTAAAAAGATTTTTACTTCTGCACCTGGCAGGACATGCGTTCCGATATCACGTCCGTCCATTACAACACCGCCTTCTGTGGCAAATGCTTGCTGCCTTCGGACCATTTCTTTGCGAATCAACAGATGCTTTGCGACATACGATACAGAATTGGTTACTTTTGAAGAACGAATCTCATGTGTTACATCCTTATTATCAAGAAATACTAATTGACCATTATTAGAGGGAAGTAATTTAATTTCAGTTGATAATAATGTATCAAATAAAGAAGCTTCCTCTTCCAAGTTAAGCTCGTTAACGATTGCTTTATATGTTAATGCCCGGTACATTGCACCCGTATCGATATAAATGTAGGAAAGCTTTTCTGCGACAATTTTTGCTACTGTGCTCTTTCCGGCCGCAGCAGGGCCGTCAATTGCAATTGATAATTTCTTTTCCATAAATCCTCCTAAATACAATTATGATAGTCTCCTTTGTTGTCTTCTATATATTTTACCATAAGATATCGAAAAGCTTCTTTTTTAAATTCAAAAAAATAAAGCAGAATCACCTGCTTTATTTTCCCTGAAAAGTTTGGAGAATTTCTGTAAAAGTATTTTCATTGACTCCTTCGTATTTAGTCAATTGTTTTATTTGCGGGAGAATATCGAGTTGATGAAAAATTAGCTGCGAAAAAAATAAAAAAATAAATTGGATGATAATAACCTTGATTAAAAGACTTTCAATCCGTTTCATAGCATTCACTCCAACATCAATATATCCATATTATTGGGGCCATTGATTTTTTTTATTCCTCGCATGAATTGTAATAGCGAAGAAATAGGAAAAGGAAAAGCAGCTGCTTTTCCTACAGAACATCATTGTATATTGCCTCGGCATTTTTCAGTTTTTCAACCTCTTCTTCAATGCCATTAGTGGCATTTATAAAGATTCGGTAGGTGTCATTTCCAATTGTTCCAAGGAATTCGTAACAGAGTACCTCCTCATTCAGATCATTGACAATATATGCTTGCCGGTCCTCCATTACTTTAAAGTTCGGATTTACCTTGCTGCGAGCCTGCTCAACAGAAAGGGCGGGTTTTTCAATTTTTCTAGTTTGGAATGATTTTAAATACTCTTCCGCTGATAGGCCGACAATATCTCCATTATCCAGTGCCACTTTCACTTTTACAGCTTCAGTATAAATTCTAACCCCATTAATATTCGTAACAAAGTTGAAAACACCGATATTATCATATTGTGTACTTTCAAACACTTCTAAATTTTTTAAGCCTGTTTCTTTTAAGAAAGCTGCTGCCTTATTATCAGCTTCATTTAGACTGAGAACTTGTTTTTTGATATCCCGGTTATTAATAAACCAAATCGGATGGCCAGCCTTTTTGGTAATATCCATGCTTGCTTCTTGAGCAGTTTGTTTATTTTTTATTGATACACTATAAAAACCGTAATCTGCGCCTTTTCCATTTTCGGTTACTTTTACCTTCGCATTACCATTAAACTTCATATAATTTTTAGCAATCTTGATTGCTTCTTGACGGGAAATGGTTTTTCCTTTTATCTTTTTGAAATTTTCATCCTTCTTTTGCATGTTAGCAAAGGTTGGCCCCTGGTCTGATTCTTCATACCCGGTTACTGTTTTTTCAACCGTTTTGAAGCCGTCAATGATGGTATTGTCGGTTGATTCTTTTCCTGATGCAAGCGCAAGCTCAACATCCATCCAGCGCAGATTATTTTTCAGAACCATATGCTGCACATTTCTAAGCTCGCTTTGGATATCACCTGACTGTTTATAGAGAGTCTGTAATGTGTTATATTCATGCGTTGATAAAGGTTCCTTTTCCAAATCCCTGACAGCCGTTCGATAACTGAAATTTCCAATATTCGCGAGAAATTCTTCCGTCTTGTTAAATGGTAATAGTGTTAATGGCAGCTGCCCAACGTCACCATGTGCCTGCGAGGTTAGTCTCCACACCTCAACTAATGATGGAGATAACGAATGTCTGGAGTTCATGGCAAGCGTTGTTCCAATTTTATCGTGTAATAAATCCATTCGGTAGGAAAGATTATGAAACGCCCGTTGATAATTGTTTTCTGCATTTAATAGAACAGCGTTTTTCTCCTGATGTTCTTGATAGCCCCAATAGGCTGTTCCCGCGACACCCGCTGCTAGAATACCAATTAATATGCCTCTAATCAATTCTATTCACCTCTCTACTTGCAAAAAATATGCTGCCCAATTCGTTTTATTTGCGGTCTTCCCCATATCCACCCGCTAGTGGCTGTATCTGGATTAAAATAATAAAGGGCCGCACCAGTTGGATCCCAGCCATTTATCGCATCCAAAACCGCTTTCTTTGAAGTTTCATTTGGTGTCAGCCAAATTTGCCCATCAGCTACAGCAGTGAACGCTCCCGGCTCAAAGATGACACCAGACACTGTGTTCGGAAACGATGCACTATTCACTCGGTTCAGGATAACTGCCGCAACAGCAACTTGACCGATATATGGTTCACCTCTTGATTCTCCGTGAACAGCATTCGCCATTAGGCGGATATCATTTTGTGAATAGCCATTTGGAACGTTAGCTGCAGTGGGTTTTTTCGGCGCTGCTTGCTTCACAGGTGCTTTAGCTGCTGGTGTTTTGGCTGCCGGTGCTTTAGCTGCTGGCGCTTTGGCTGCCGGTGCTTTGTTACCGGGAGCACTTTGCTTGCTTTGGTCAACACCCCCGTAATGGGTAAATTTTTTCCCGGAATTGATTTGTTTTTTTACAAACTGCTCGTTGTATTTGCTGGCTTTGGTCAATTTTGCCTTTGTTCCTGTCCCAGCCAATCCATCAATTGGCAGCCCAAATTCATATTGGAAGTTCCTTAACGCCCAATACGTACTCCAACCAAAAACTCCATCAATTTTCCCATTATAGTAGCCAATATATTGAAGCCTGGATTGCAGTTCAATGACATCGTCGCCAACAGCTCCTTTTTGGATTACCTGTTTGGAAAAAGCATGAACCTCATTATTTTCCAAACAGGACAATGGCACTATAAGAAAAAAAGATACGATAAAGAATTTTTTTAGGATTTTTTTCTTTAACATAGAATAATAACCCCCATTGTAAATCTTTTTAGCAGTAACCCTATTTTTTGTTAGATTGGTGTTTTTATTCCAAAAAAGTAGAAGAATTCAAAAAACCCTTCATCAGGAATGAAGGGTTTTTTGAACGGGATATTGTTTTTTAAAATGATTGGCGCTCAATATTTTCGCTTTTTTGACCTTTCTTAAGCCAAACCACCAAAGGAAAATCATAAATGGAAAAATAATAAACACCCAATGTTCAAGTGATATCAAAATAAAATCATAGGATCCATGCAGAAGAAATGGCAAAAGCAGCGAAAGGATGACCCATTTAGCTTTATGCCCTTCGGTAAACTTTGCTTTCCCAATATAAAAGCCCATAATAACCCCAAACAAGGCATGGCTAGAAACAGGTAATAACGCACGCGACATTGCATGCTCAATCCCATTCGCCAGTAAATAAAAAATATTTTCAATCGTAGCAAAACCAAGGGAAACAGCCACGCCATAGACAATGCCATCAAATGGTTCATCGAATTCAACATGCTGGTAAACCGCATAAAACAGGATAAACCATTTAAAAAATTCTTCTAGAAGACTTGAGCTAAGAAAAGCATCGATAAGATGAGATTTAACCAAATGCTCTGATTCAAGGACATGCTGGATAAACATGATTGGAAACACCAACAAAGCTCCGTATAAAAAGGTTCGAAGAACAAAGGGAACTGGCTCTGGCTCATATTCATCTTTTAAATAAAAATAACTCAGTAAGGCCAGACCGGGGGCAACACCGGCTGATAAAATTCCCAGCATGATGAACCTCTTTTCAAATCGATTTTCTTCATCGTATCATGTATCCAAAATAAATTAAATAAAAGATTTCTTCCACATTGGTAACTCATATATTCTCTGAGTTAAAAATGAATATGCTTTATGCCGCTGGCAATCGCGACCGCTAATTTGATTCGTGCCTTTTTAGAGTCATTGTCGCTGCCAAGGATTACCCCTTTGTTATAAAGATCATAGGCACTGCCATCATAATCATAGGTTGTGTAAACAGAACCCTCTTCTGCACTTGTGGTGATGACCAGTTTAATCCCTGCCTCCATTGCCTTTTCGATTTCTTCCATCATCATTGGAGCCACCTGGCCACGCCCCACACCTTCGAGGACAATCCCGGCAACACCTGCCTCACGGGCAGCCCTAATAAATTTCCCATCTGCCCCAATGTAGCACTTGATGATTTCGACTTGTGGAATTGGTGATTGAATGTCAAAAAATTCTCTTTTAATTGGTTTCTGAAAGATATCGACCTGATCATTATCAATAATACCGAGATAGCCAAAGCCAAACACGTTAAATCCTTGAATATTAGAAGCATGTTCTTTTTTCACATACCTTGCCGCAAATATTCGTTCATTAAAAACGACAACGGCCCCGGCATTATGTAAATCGCTTGAACATGCTGCATAAATAGCGTGCCGCAAATTAATATAGACGTCGCTTCCCAAATCCTCGGGGGAGCGCTGTGAGCCTGTTACAACCACTGGCCTGTGGTCATTGATTGTTAAATCAAGAAAATAGGCTGTTTCCTCCATAGTATCTGTTCCGTGAGTAACCACTACACCGGAAACTTCATTATCCTTAAAATAGGCTTCAATTTTATTTTTTAGGACCACTAAATCTTCAAAAGTAATATGGATACTAGCTTTTTGAAAGACTGACTCTACAATCACTTCCATGTCTTTCGGTAAATTACACATTGCCGCCAGTTCTTCACCCGTTAACGCACCGGAAGCTAATTTACCTGAATCCTTATTTGGTTTGCTCGCTATTGTACCGCCTGTTGTTAATAAAACAACCTTTTTCATTAACTATCACCCTTTGGCTTCTTTGTCTATAATGGAGCGGGCAATTTGTCCGCCATGGAACCTGCCATTTTCAATAAAAATTTCATTAGCATTATTTCCTGCTGCAAGAACACCCGCGATATAAATACCATCTATATTCGTTTCCATTGTTTCTGGATTAAAAAGCGGTCTTCCTGATTCCAAATCAATTTTCACACCCATTGTTTTTAAAAATTGATGGTCTGGATGGTAGCCTATCATCGCAAACACAAAATCATTTGTAATCTCCTTATCTTCTCCATCCTTACGATAAATGACCTGATTCTCGGTTATTTCTTTCACCTCAGCATTAAATTCCATTAAAATTGTGCCAGCACGTACTAAAGCTTCGAATTCAGGCAGAATCCAAGGTTTAATGCTAGGGGAGTATTCTTTTCCGCGATACAAAACAGTTACGCGTGCCCCCGCCTTCACAAGCTCAAGAGCGGCATCAACACTTGAGTTTTTCCCGCCAATGACACAGACATCTTTATCAAAATAAGGATGGGCCTCTTTGAAATAATGAAAAACCTTTGGCAGGTCTTCACCAGGCACATTCAAATAATTCGGGTGATCATAATAACCTGTTGCGATAACTACATAGCGAGCACAATAGGTATGTTTATTCGTATCGATTTGAAATAAATCATCCAGCTTAGATACTTTTGTGACTCTTTCAAAACCGTTAATACGCAGCTGTTTTCGTTTAGCTACCTCTCGATAATAGACGAGAGCCTGATTTCTTTTAGGCTTATAGCTATCTGTTATAAATGGCACTTCGCCAATTTCTAACTTTTCACTTGTACTAAAAAATGTTTGATGTGTCGGATAATGATAAATTGAATTTACCAGATTACCTTTTTCAATTATTAAAGGCCTTTTCCCCATTTCTTGTAATGAAATTGCCGCTGCTAAACCACAGGGCCCTCCTCCAACAATGATGATATCTTCTATTTGCATAATCATTACGCTCCTTAAAAAACAATCAAAAAACTCCTATCGTCTATGATAGGAGTTTTTTTGCAATATTTCAATGTATTAACTTAAATCCAGCCTCTAAAACGGCTCGCCTCAGCCATTTTTCTTACACCGACCATATAGGCGGCTAAGCGCATATCGACACGGCGTGTTTGGGCAGTGTCATAAATATTTTTGAAAGATTTAACCAATATTTTTTCAAGCTTTTCTTCTACTTCTTCCTCAGACCAATAGTAACCTTGGTTATTTTGTACCCATTCAAAATAAGAAACAGTTACACCACCAGCTGATGCCAGTACATCAGGTACAAGTAAAATACCGCGCTCTGTTAAAATCTCTGTGGCTTCTAATGTCGTTGGACCATTTGCGGCTTCAACTACGATTGTCGCGCGAATGTTATGAGCATTTTCGGCTGTAATTTGATTTTCAATGGCAGCAGGAACAAGGATATCACAATCGAGTTCAAGCAGTTCTTTGTTTGTAATCGTGTTATTAAACAATTTAGTGACTGTTCCAAAGCTGTCACGTCTATCTAAAAGATAATCAATATCTAAACCGTCTTTATCGTACAACGCACCGTAGGCATCAGAAATACCAATAACTTTTGCCCCTGCATCATGCATGAATTTGGACAAAAAGCTGCCCGCATTACCGAAACCTTGAACAACAACCCTTGCACCCTCAATTTGAATGCCCTTCTTTTTAGCTGCTTCGCGGATACAGATTGTTACACCTTTTGCAGTTGCCGATTCGCGCCCATGCGAACCGCCAAGTACAAGCGGTTTACCAGTAATAAATCCTGGAGAATTGAATTCATCAATTCGGCTATATTCATCCATCATCCAAGCCATAATTTGCGAATTTGTAAAAACGTCTGGTGCAGGAATATCTTTCGTTGGCCCAACAATTTGGCTGATTGCCCTTACATATCCACGGCTTAATCTTTCAAGCTCCCTAAAGGACATATCACGCGGATCACAAATGATACCGCCCTTACCACCGCCGTATGGAAGATCAACAATTCCGCATTTCAAGCTCATCCAAATGGAAAGTGCCTTCACTTCTGTTTCAGTCACACCCGGATGAAAACGAATTCCACCCTTTGTCGGTCCTACTGCATCATTATGCTGTGCACGGTATCCCGTAAATATTTTTGTCGATCCGTCATCCATTTTAACTGGAATTTTCACTGTCATCATACGTAACGGCTCTTTCAAGAGCTCGTATACTTCTTCAGGATAACCTAACTTCTCAAGCGCTTTATGAATAACTGTTTGTGTTGATTTCAACACATCATTTTTTTCCACTTGATTAGTCTTTTCTGTACCATTTTCGGCTACCATTTGTAATCCTCCTAAGAAATCTCTTTTACGAATGTTGTCCGCTTTCAGTCACAAGTATACACGTTTAATTGATTTATGCAAGAAGAAAAACACACATTTCAATATTTTAAAGAGCGGATATGTAAACGCTGCCAACATTATTCAAACAGGAATTTTAAAGCAGCATTGCCAATTCGAATTCTTCTTTTCTCAACAAACAAAAAGGGGCGGCGGACCCCTTCGAAAAATATTTATCCTCGATAACGCTTATTTAAAATACTGTAGAATTGTTTCCACCGCTTTATTTTTAATAATTGCTTTACCGTATTCTGCTAACACGAACGGGCTAATAATGGAGGGATAGCCGTATTCTGATAAAATGCAAGCCGCCTTTTCTTTATTTACCGTTTCTGCTTTATCCATCAAAAGGTAATAGTGATTACGCATAAAATAGAGGCTGCCGCCAAATATATCTACCCTGGACAGTCTTTTTGAAACACTAATTATATCCTCAAATTCTTCAAACTCATATAATAGGTCCTCACAGCCTTCAAGCCGTACCTGCATTTCAATAAAACCATCATATAACAACTCTTCGTCATCTTTTGCTTCATCAACGGTAATAATCAAAATCATACCTTGGGCCTGTAGGGAAAATATTTCAACTGCAACAGAACCCTGTATGTCAACATCAAATTCTTCACTCGCCTCTTCGAGCATATCATGAAAGAGCTGATTCCATTTGCTTGAATCCTTCCAAATATCATCTTTGGAAAGTCCCCTTTCAAACAAATCATCAGAAGTTAAAAAAATTTTTATTTTATTGGCCGTTAAGCGTTCTAAGCGCATGCTTTTGCCCCCTGCCGTGACATAAACTTGTTTTCAGTGTATGCCTTAGGGTTCTAATGGTGAATTGTCTACATCAATCATAACCGGTCCTTACCTTTTCTTAGCGTAATAAGATGGGTTTCTGCAGGTGCTCCTAACCTTAAAGGAAGGGACGTTGTTCCATAGCCGTTACTAATTAACAGAACCGTATTCCTGAGTTTTTTTATACAGCCTCGTTTTTGAGGACTATACCCGAAGATATGGATTTGTCCCCCATGCGTATGTCCAGATAACACGAGTCGGATCTCATGTTCGGGATGGATTTTTTTAGTAATACTTGGATAATGGCTTGCTAAAATTTTGAAGCTCCCAGCTTCTGCATCTAATAGTGCCAAATCAAGCCGATCCCGGTTCTGATTCAAGTCATCTACTCCGAGTAAAGATAACTTCTCACCCTGTTCTGATTCAAAGGTAACGGCTGTATTATCTAACACCTTTATCCCAGTCTCGAGAAGGATGGCATCCAATTGATGATAATCAACTTCATAATCATTATTACCCCAAACAAAGTAAACGGGGCCAATTTGCTTTAATTTCAACAGGTTGGCTTTAACACGTTCAAAGGGTACACCCTTTTCCGTGAGATCCCCTCCGATGACGACGATATCAGCCTTCTCTTTAACGCCATTAATAATTTTGTCCGAAATGGTCCGCCTGTGAATATCCGATATAAAAAAGAGCGAAACACTACCAAATGTGTCTGGGAAGTCTGAAAAAAATAATTCGTGTTTCGTTACATCGTTTAAAAATGCTTCTCGAAGCATATATAAGAGCAGGCTTCCGCCAATAATAAACAGGACAATAAAAAGAACAACCATTTTCTCTTTTCCCCATTTCCTTACTTAAAGTTGTACGGAAATCATACCATATCAATACTAAAACTTAAAAACTTAAAATCCCTCCCATACAATGTATGAGAGGGATTTTAAATATTTCCCAATTCGTTTCATTAGTCCTCTTCAATACTTAAGATACGGAAACCATGTTCTTCAAGCTTCTTGGAAAACTTATCAATATTATCCTTCTTTTCAACCTTCATGACAATTCTCCGTACGAGTTTATCTGTTTCATCGAAAGTAACAAGTGAAATAATGTGCTCGTGGAAGTGATGGGCAATTTCCGAAAGACGGGCAATCCTGCCTTCAGTCTCAACAGATGTAAACGCAATTCTCACTCCCGGGCGATTTACCCCAAATGCACTTTCAAACGAACTTAGAACATCAGATCGTGTTACTACTCCAAGAAAATTCCGCTTGTTGTCGACCACAGCTAACAATGGGAAATCTTTCAAATTGAGAAGTGTTTTCTCGAATACTTCTCCACCCGCTAAAAACTGTTCTTGATGTGTGGCAATATCTTTAACATAAGTTGAGTTTAAATATTCGTCCTTGGTTTTGTTAGATAGAAAATAGCTTTCATAAATGGTATACCTTGTTGCAACCCCTACATATTTATCGCCGCTTACAACTGGGATTCCATCAATTTGATACTTTTCTAACATTTCTAAAGCTTCTTTTAGCGTTACACCCTCTTGTGCCGTATAACACTCATGCTTTGGTATCATCATATTTTTTACGAACAATTCCCATCACCTCAAAGTATTAATCCTTCCCTCTTAATTATACTTCGACAACCAATAGAAAAACCCTTTAATATATTAAACTTTTATGTCATGTAACAAGAAATATTTCATAATATTAAATGATGTTGAATAAAGGGAGGGCTACCATGAATACTCATCAAAAAACCTATCATCCTTACGCCAGTCCATTTGACCCTTGCAAACCATTAACTGAAAAAACTTATTCCACTCCACCTCATTTATATATGGGATTTCAACCACCGAATCTTCCACAATTTACACCTGCTGAAGCACTTAGAGCCGGCACGCTTTGGAAGGATTTCTATGACCCTTATTTTAACCCTTTTGAAAGGGCTAAAGGAGGGCTTCAAACATGAAACAGGTACCTGCCGAATATTATCCATTAATGGAGCAGCTTCAAACGGTTGATTTTATCTTGGTCGAGCTGACACTCTATTTAGACACCCATCCGGATGATTTTGAAGCAATCAATCAATTTAATCATTACGTCAAAGAAAGAAAAAAAATTAAAAAGGCCTTTGAAAGCCAATTTGGACCATTACTGCAATTTGGAAACAGCTACTCCGGATATCCCTGGAATTGGAAAGATACACCTTGGCCATGGCAAGTTTAATAAAAAGGGGGATCGATTAAATGTGGGTTTATGAAAAAAAACTGCAATATCCTGTACGTGTCAGCACCTGTAATCCGACTTTAGCAAAATATTTAATTGAGCAATATGGCGGGGCTGACGGTGAACTTGCAGCGGCCTTACGCTATTTAAATCAAAGATATACCATTCCTGATAAAGTAATTGGCCTTCTGACAGATATCGGCACAGAAGAATTTGCCCACCTCGAGATGATTGCCACGATGGTGTATAAATTAACCAAAGATGCAACACCAGAGCAAATGAAAGCGGCTGGACTTGGCGATCATTATGCTAACCATGATGGCGCTCTGTTCTATCATAATGCTGCAGGAGTGCCGTGGACAGCCTCCTATATTGCTGCAAAAGGCGACCCGATTGCTGATTTATATGAAGATATAGCTGCAGAAGAGAAAGCTAGGGCCACATATCAATGGCTCATTAATCTTAGTGACGACCCTGATATAAATGACAGCCTTCGTTTCTTGCGTGAGCGAGAAATCATTCATGCACAGCGGTTCCGTGAAGCTGTAGAAATCTTAAAAGAAGAAAGAGATAGGAAGACGATTTTTTAGAAATAAGAAGCAGTTTACGCCTGCTTCTTATTTTTTTTCGTGATAAAGGTTGATGTCGTATTTTTTTTTCATGATTTCAAAAACAATATGACGGTTTTTCCATTCTTCCTCCCTCTTCCATAAATCCTTACTGCGGTCGACGATTTCACAGCGCAATTCTTGGAATTCCTTTTCCTTTTTCTCCTTTTGTTGTCTCAAAAGATTCATAGCCCCAAACCCAATAATCGTCATACTTAATAACAAAACATTGATGGTATCATTTAAAGCAGCCGATAGCATCGCTAAAAAAGAATAAGAATAATGCTCAGCAATTGTTAAATAGAAATAAACAAAGAAAAAGAACGCAAACAAGAGTGTTCCATATACCGAAAAATAATGCCATTTTTTCGTGTCTTCAAACTTTTTCTTTCTTTTCCTTACATTTTCTAACATTTGCTTCGTTGCTTGATCGGTATTCTCAAGTAATTGGATTGGAGAATCCATTTTATCGCCCTCCATTTCTTAAGCCCCGCCCCTTTTCCATATATTCATATGAACTTGTCCTGAACAATATGTTTCTAAAACAAAAAACCGATCTAGGATCGGCTAGTTGTTTAACGGTATTTTCAAAACTTGACCCACTTGAATTTGGTCACTGGTCAGATTGTTGGCCTTCTTAATAATCTCAATTCCTTTGGCTGAATTATAATATTTCTTCGCCAGTTTATAGAGCGTTTCTTGCGGCTGGACAGTATGGTAGACCATTTTATCTTTCTTTGGCGGCGTATTAGTTTGGCTATTGGTCTTCTCTGCTTGCTGCTGACTGTTCTTTTCCGAAACCTGCTTATTCGCATTGCCTGCATTTGGTGCAGGGGGTGGAGCAGAAGATTTGGCATTAGTAGTAGTAACAGGCTGGTCAGGTTCGACCTTTGGTTCTTCGCGCTTCTCCACGGGGGTACTTAAGTCCGTATTATCATCCTTTATTTCCTTCGGTTCGTCAGATTTGTTAGATTGATCGACTAAGATTTCGTCATCTTTCTTCTGCTTTTCAAAATTGATTGGTTCATTCCACACTGAGTCTCCTGAATTTTTTTCTGTTCCATTAATTTTTTTCCCGCCATCACGATAGGAAATCACACTAAAAATGATGATAGGCAGGAGGATAAAGGACAGGACTAGTATGCGAATGACAGGATATTTTAGCTTCCATTTTGTTTTCTTTTTCTTTTGACGATGGATCTGCTCTCTCGGAGGTAATTTGTCATCCTCATCGACAATTTCATTTATTTCATTAATTTTTTGAATCCGCTGTTTCAATCTCTCCGCTTGATCTCTATATGGTTCTTCTTTGTTCACGTCGCAGCTCCCCCCTGTTCATCAGCCGTTTTTATTCGTCTTAATTTTATATATATGCCCAAAAGAAAATCGATAACAAAATGCATAACAATCGTAACCGCTAGATTTTCTGTCCACTCATAAATCATCCCAATAATAAAGCTTAGCAGGATGATATTTAAAAATAAGAACCAATTAAAAAGGTAGCGATAGTGGATAATCGCAAAAATAATGCTTGCTAAGATGAGACCAACCCTTGTTTGAATAATTCCGCGGAATAGTAATTCTTCACTAAATGCGACAAGACCGGCAATCACTATTATATGGATAAAACTTCTTTTTCTAAAAATCCTTTCATTTAGTCCTCCGTCATCATAAAAAGAAGCAGGAAGCAATTTCATTAATACGATATCAATGATAACTACAGCAACACCAGCAGGTATGCCGATAATAGCAATATTAACGTCATTCAAGTGAATCTTGCTTAAATAGGAGAAATGATCAAATAAGAGAAATCCTAAAATGAACGAAATCGCCAGAAGAATGATTTGCGTCATATATAGGTGAAAAAGTAGATCTTTATCCGTTAAACTTATGATTAATTCATTATACTTCTTTTTCATTTGCTCAACTCACGATTAGTTAAGATTTTGGCAAGGTAATCCTTCCACAACTGCTCATTTTCTTTTAGAGTTAGTGTTTGCTTTTCATTTTGGTAATCGTTTAATTTCAACCCGCATTGATCACAGCAGCAGGGAATCTTTTCCGACAATGTTTCATCAAAATATTGCAAGATTAATTCTCTCCGGCACGAAGTGGCTTCCACCCATTTTTTCATTTGAAAAATATTTTTTTTCTTAACGATTAATCTTTCTTTGATAAATTTCTTAAAATCTTCTTGTAGCTCTTCAAGCCGACTTCTATGACGATGCGGGTTGTAAACAAAGTCCTCTATCATTCTCCATTGAATTTCTGAAAAACCACCAAGCTCTTTAAACGAATTCGGCAGTTTCACTTTAACATCCACTAATCGTTGTTCATCCGCTAATCTGTTGAACAGCCAATCAATTTGCAGCTCGGAAGGTAATTCACCTTCTGCAAGATGGATGGGAAGCTGCTCATCTCCAGGTGAATACACTAATACCGCAATACTAGGAAGTCCATCACGGCCTGCTCTGCCGATTTCCTGAAGATAGGATTCCATCTGCATCGGCATGTGATAGTGAATAATAAACCGAATATTTTCTTTATTTACCCCCATCCCAAATGCACTTGTTGCACAAATTACATCAAGCTGTCCGTAGATAAATTGTTGTTGGATCAAAATTCTTGAATTTTGATCCAAACCACCGTGATAGGGCATTGCCCGGCAGATCCCTTTATCTACTAGTAATGATGCCATTTGTTCTGCCGCTTTTTTGCTTGAAAAATAAATGATTCCTGGTTTTTTCAGACTTGTTACCAGCTCTATTACTCTGTCTTGCTTATCATGATAGTCGGTTACGTTTTCAACATACATCGCTATATTCGGGCGGTCAATCGTCGATTCTATTTTGTTTATTTCTTTTATTCGAAGAGAAGCAATAATATCCTCTCTTACCTTGCTTGTCGCTGTCGCGGTAAGCGCAAGGGTAAGGGGATTTCCTAATTTTTGACGAATGTCACCCAGCTTTGAATAGTCTGGACGAAAATCATAACCCCACTGTGAGATACAATGCGCTTCATCAACAACAAACAATGAGATGTCAAGGTCTTGCAGTCTTCTCATTATAAAGGGAATCCGGAGCATTTCGGGCGATAGGAAAATAAACTTGTAACTGTTTAACCTGCTAATTACATTATTTCTTTCTTCTGTTGTAAGAAATGAATTCAAGGCAATGACTCTTTTTTCGCCAAACCGTTTAAATTGCTCTACCTGATCCTGCATGAGGGAAAGAAGCGGGGAAACAATTAAGATTTTCCCTTTTAATATTAGCCCAGGAAGTTGGTAACACAACGATTTACCTGTACCTGTCGGCAGCATCGCCAATGTATGATTTCCGGCTAGAATGGATGAGATTACTTCCTTCTGCCCTGTTTTAAAAGAATGATAACCAAAATGCTTTTCTAAAATACTTTCTAATTCCATTACCGATCACCATACTTCGCCAGCACTAGCCTTATTTGAAAATAAGTGGCTGCCGGCACTTTCTCCCTTATCAGCTTAAGTTTTTTAGTAGCTGAATGTTTGGATATTTCAAGAATTTTCGTTTGCAGCTCTGAATTCACAAAAGGATCAATAGTGAAATCATCTACATTTAATGCAAATTCAACAAAATGATCTTCAATTGTACTTAACTTCAGATGCCTATAATTTGCAATCATCTCAGGTGAATATCCTTGATTTAATAGTTTTTGCGTTTTCCTTGAAGAGAGTGTTAATTCATTTTCTTGCTTTAAATCGTGTAGTAAAAAGACTAAAACCGTAAAGCGATTAGCATTATCGTTAATTTTTTGAATCAAGTAATGTAGTGTATTTATGAACCCGATATGGTAATCGTGATATTCCAGCTGTAGTCTTTTAGCTGTCTGTGAAGCAGTTAAGCCAATCTGCTGAAAACCTGTCAGCCGAAACACCAATTGCGAGGGGTCGATTTCATTGGTGTTATCAAGGCATTCGACGAGCTCGGAATAAACAATTGTCCCAATTTCCTTCCTTGGTACTTTTATTTCTTTTAATACAGATTTCAGCCATTGATGAACCTGCTTATTTTTTTGGATAGGTATGTATCTTGTTTCTTGGAAAACAAGATTCGAAGTGACCTGAATAAATAAACTCAGCCTTTCCCAAAACAGCGTTGTGAGTGGGTGATACTCCCAGCCATTTAAATATTCGGGTATTGGATGGCTTCCTAAAAAAGACTTGCCAGCGGGCGTAAGAAGGAATCGCTGCTCACCATCATTATAGATCCACCCGCTTTCTTGCACCCATTGAATTATGTCTTCGAAGGATTCTCTTGATAGGGATTCGTATACTCCAAAAAAGTTTTTCAAAGAAAATAAGTGGGCATCTTGGATGGTTTGAGATGATTTTTTTCCGTTCAAAAGGTGAAAGATGGAATATATCGTCCTTTCTCCGTTTAATTGTGTTAAACAGTACAGAATTATTGATGCTAATTTCGCCACCCAAGCTCCTCCTCCCACACTTTTTTCGAATAATCTCGACAAAATGTCCTTTTTTTCTTATTTTATTCTACCATGAAATGATGATTCTTGTTGTCCGAAATTGTGGAAGTTTATTAAATTCAATTAAACAAACAATAGTATTTAAAAGCATTTTTCTATTGAAAAGTTGCTCATACAGTTTTACAATAGATATGAGTAATGCGTTTCCATTTTCACAATGGAAACCGAGGAAGAATAATTTTGTTATATTACTGGGAGGTTTTTTTTCATGGCAAAGTATACAATTGTGGACAAGGAAACTTGCATCGCTTGTGGGGCATGTGGCGCTGCAGCACCAGATATTTATGATTATGATGATGAAGGCATTGCATTTGTAACTCTTGACGATAATGAAGGTATCGTTGAAATTCCAGATGTGTTAATCGATGATATGATGGATGCTTTTGAAGGCTGCCCAACTGATTCAATCAAAGTTGCTGACGAATCATTTGATGGCAATCCAACTAAATTCGAATAATATTTTGTTAAGAATGTATTATTAAGCTACTAGCCCCCGCCTTTTTAGGAGGGGGTTTTTTTATTGGCTGTGTTAAAGAATATTGTTGATATTGATAACTATGTTGATCTTCGTTACAGGCGCGAGACTCCTGCGGGAGCAGCGGGACAGGTGAGACCCCGCAGGCGCTTTAGCGCCGAGGAGGCTCACCGCCCGCCCCGCGGAACGCGAAGCGCCTGGAACGGAAATCAACATTCACTTTTAACACAGCATTTTTATTAAAAAAAAGGCAAACAGGAGGAATCCTGAATGCCTTTCATTTACTATGCACTTTTTATAGTTGAAAATTTATTAATCCACGCCTGCATCCGGGTGAACAGCAACATAAAGACGAAAGACATGATAACTCCTTTTATGATATTGAACGGCAGGATTCCAGGTACCACATAGTTACGCATGTCAGGAAAATCTAAGAGGGCCGTATAGGCTGGGAGTATAAACAGATAATTTAATACACTCATCATAACCGCCATTGTGGTCGTGCCAAGTATTAACGCAAGTGTCATGCCCTTCCTCGTCTTTATTTTATTGTATACATAATATGTCGGTAAGATAAACAGAATACCCGCCAGAAAATTAGCAATATGGCCTACTGGAATCCCTGTTTGACTCCCGGCCGCAATATAATTTAGAACATTTTTGAAAAACTCAACTAATATTCCTGCAATCGGTCCAAAGAGTAACGTTGCAATCAATGCGGGGATATCGCTGAAATCGATTAATAAGAAACCTTGGAATGGCGGCAATGGAAAATTTAATAGCATTAAAAGATAGGCGATACTGCTAAGCATTCCTATTGTCACCATCGTTTTTACCTTTGTGTTCTTTGTGTTCTTCATTTTCCTCTCTCCTTTTTTGATCCATCGCTTAAGGAAGAGAGGTTCAGCAATTCAGATACCCTTGTAAAAAAAATACCCTCAAGATTTATTCTTGAGGGAGATTTACGAAGGCATGCTTAATAAACGTTCACCAATAAATATTTTTTGAACGTCTGCAGAACCTCCATCTTCTCCCATCCAGACTATACTGTCGGCTTTGGAATCTCACCAAATCCTGCCAAAAAAGGCTCGCGGGCTTAGAGTATTAGCTACTCAATACCGCCGATCGGGAATTTCACCCTGCCCCGAAGATAGATCGATATTAAATTACATGTTTATTATACTGGAGAAACGTCATTTTGTTAAGCGAAAGATTTCAGGTTTCTCTTTTTGGCTTGTTTTTCAACAATTCCGCGACAAAACCCGTGGACATATTTGTCCACGGGTCATCTGATAAATCATTGAATAACCAATACTTGTGTCGGTCTAATAAGATCAGAAGTAAGGTGGTTTATTTCTTTTATTTTCGTTATGGTAATCTTTTGTTTTTTTGCAATGGAGTACAAGGTATCGCCTTGTTTGACGATGTAGGTGGCAGCCTTTGATGAAATACTTGATTGTGATTTGCCCTCAACTTCCGGATGGAAGTTGGAACTTGCCGCTAAAACGTTTTCAACAATGCTTGCAATTCCACCCTGTACAGCTTCGCCGACGTCCGCTTTTCCAAGAAGACTTTCCGGATCCATTGCATATCTCTTATCATATCTCCATTCCATTTGATGGGTCTCAAAATGGAGATGGGTTCCGGTGGCTACTCCGGTTCTCCCCATTTTCCCGATGACTTCACCTTTTTTTACCGTTTGGCCAGGTATTACAGTCCGTTTATTTAAGTGGGCATAAACGGTTACCAAATGACTTGGATGTTTAATAAATACCACATTCCCGTATGTATTAGAATAATAGGCTTTCACTACTTCTCCACCGTCAACAGCCAGCACCGGAGTATCGATTTTCCCGGCTATATCGATTCCTTTATGTTTTCCCTGCCTCGTTCCAAATGTATCCGATATTACACCGTCTGCCGGCCAAATCCAGCGATCCTTCATTTCTTTTGTCTCGAGCCTACCCGCAGCCTCCGAATGTTTGCCGCCTAAGAACAATAAACTGATACAAAGTGCCATAATGATGGCAATCAAAAACCTTTTTATGTAGTCACGCATTTTTCATTTTCCTCCTTATAACTTGTCCCCACTCCCACACCATATGTTGGTTTATTCAGGTTTAGAACATATGGATTTGAGGAGCAGGACTAGAGCATACTTGTTATAATTTGGAGTACTCTTCAATTTTATGCAAAAAAAAATCAACCTATCTCGGTTGATTTTAAAATTCTAATGAATATCACGGAGGTTTGGAGCTACTGGCACCTTGGTCTCCTTTGTTAAATCAAATGGTCCAAGATGTGTTAATCGTGAATCCTTGACAACTACTTTTTCCAAGCCGAATTGTTTAGCTGTTAACAGCAGCGCCTCAAACGAAGCTAACGTAAGCTGGTCATCCTTCATCTCAATAATGTCCTTAAATGAAACAAATAATGTTTTGTCGATTATTGTTACATCGGATAACGGCTGTAAATGCTCCAGAGAGCTTGTTAACTTGTACGTGGGGTTATTGGTCTTCATATCCGCAAAGGCACTCTGAATATCGCTATAAGTACCTCTTGAAGGCGCTAAAAATGGCAAATTGCTTCCTTCGGGAAAATGAAAGAAAAAGGCATGTTTTTTCACATCAATAATATCATGATTTTTTACTCTACCCTCATTACCGAACTCAATACCTTTTTCGTTATTTGTAAAGAAATTCAACTTTTTAATCGTGCTATTTGAGGATACATCATTATTTAAGGTTTTAATAAAACTGGTTTCCTCTGTTGATCCTTGTCCGTACTGATGATCATTCGGAACTACAACGTCTACACTATTCGTTTTTTCATCGAGATTCATCGAAAGTTTGAGCGGATAGTAATCAGACAATCCCCATTCCTCTTCCTTTAAGTTCGCCATATTATCAACAAATTGTGTTAGCCAAGACTTATCCTTTTCGGCAGGAACGATGATCGATACAGGAACGAGAATCTGCGCCTGTGAGTCTGGAATCCAATAGGTTAATACCCTTCCATCCCCCACTTCATCCTCATAGACTGCTGTTTTGATGCTGGGTGCACTCATAAGCTCCATTTTTTTGTCGTTCGTTTCAGAAACCGACTTATTTGGTGTAGAAGCTTGATCTTTCATTGCAATGGTTGAATCCTTTTCAGCTGATTTCATTGCTTGGCTGTTCCCTGATGATTTTTCCTCCTGTGCGGTATCAAACGAGAAATTTGTCCCATCGATCATTTTCGGAACTAAGATGAAAAAAAGCAACAATGCCGCCACAGCAGCCAAGCCTGGTAACAGCCATGTTTTCGTTTTACGTTTATTTAGTGAAAGATTTTGGTAAATGTCACGAGGATCGCGATGATCTTTAATTTTTGGCATTTGCATTAATAGTTCTTCGAGCTCTCTATCGCTCCACTCCGACTTTTTCACTAGTTACCGCCTCCTTTTCATAGGACATTTCCATCTGCTTCTTCAATACCTTTAAGGAACGATGTTGCGTTGTTTTAACTTTACTTTCCGTCCAGCCTAATGCTTTAGCTGTTTCAGCAATAGATAAATCCTGCAGATAGCGCAAAATAATGACTGCGCGTTGATCCATTGTGCAAAATTCAAGACATTTATAAATCCATTTGATTTCTTCTTTCTGGACGGTAATCTCTTCTGGTATTGGATACTCATCTTTTACCTGATTAGTTGACCAATCAAATTTTTCGAGTAATTTTTCTTTCCAGCCCTTTTGTTTACGGAAAAAGTCGATAGCTACATTCCTAGCAATCGAAAACAGCCATGTCTTTTCACTGCTTTTTCCTTCAAAACGATCATAAGACTTAAATACCCGAATATAGACTTCTTGAACAAGATCCTCTGCATGTTCTTTATTTCTGACCATATAAAATAGAAATTGAAAAACGTCATGATGATATTTTTGATAAAGTTCCTCGAAAACGGAGTCCATCATTTCCCCTCCCCGTTCATAATATTAGTCGTTTTCTATGTATAAAAGGTTACACCCTATTAATATAGACTTTTTTTAGCCGAAATGGAAGGTATTAACTGAAAGTAATTGTTTTAATGATGGAAGGATTATTTGAAAAAGCTCATCCTAATGGATGAGCTTTAATTAATATCAGAATTTATAACATTGAACTTTGAGAATTGTCTAGCTTCAGCGCCCTAGCGGCTAGTGTCCTTCGCTCTCCGCCCTATGATAAGTCAACATCGGTTCGCTCCGCTCACCGTGTTTCCTTTATCTCAGTTGGAGCGCTCCAGGCCATACGCCGCTGAACAGGGCGCTTGCGCTTTTCTTATGTTCCTCGTGAATCAAGAACAATCGGCAAATTACTTGTTAATCTTACTTTTTTCGAGGGAGCAGGAAGGAGAATGTCGTTCCGATCCCGACTTTACTTTGAACCGAGATATGGCCTCGATGTGCATCGATAATATTCTTTGCAATCGCAAGCCCGAGCCCGGTACCAGCTCTCCCCCTTGTCCTTGCTTTATCTGCTTTATAAAAGCGCTCAAAAACAAACGGTAAATCTTCTTCTGGGATACCGGAGCCAGAATCTTTTACTTCCATCCTTATGCCATTATCTTCTGAAGTAATCGTAACCTTAACTGACCCTTCTCTTGGTGTATGCCTAATCGCATTATCAATTAAATTTGTTAAAACCTGTTCAATTCGATCAGGGTCAAACGAGACAGAAGATATTACCTTCTCTATTTCAGCATCCAACTGAATGTCATGGTCTTTTGCCAACCCTTGAAACTTATGAATAATTCTGCTGATGAATGGCGCAAGATCTATCTCTTCCATGGTTAATTGTAAATGTCCAGCTTCCATCCGCGCCAGATCCAAAAGTTCATTAACAAGCCGGCCCATCCGTAATGATTCATCATAGATGACCTTTGCCATTTCCTTCTTTTCTTCCTGTGATTCAGCAATATCGTCTACAATCGCTTCACTATAGCCCTGGAGCATGGAAATCGGTGTCCTAAGTTCATGTGAAACATTGGCAATGAAATCCTGCCTCATCTTTTCTAATTGTCTTTCCTCCGTCATATCCCTTAAGACAGCAACAGCACCGCGGATAAACTGGTTACTATATAAAGGACTCACCAAAATGACCCAATGCCGGCCTTGAAGTGAAATTTCACCAATTTGCTCCTTTTCAGTATCAACAGCTTGTTGAAAAAGCTCCATTACCTGGGATGGAATAGCCTCCGAATCCGTGGTAACTCCACCTTTTTCATAATACCAATATTGGAGAAATCGATCTGCAGGAGGATTAGTGATTAAAATCGTGCCATCCCGATTAAAGGTGATGACTCCATCTGCCATACTGCTTAAGATACTGGCAAGCTGCTCTTTTTCCTGGCTGAGGGCATTCATGTTGAACTTTAACTGCCTGCCCATCTGATTAAAGGCCGTCGCCAGCTCGCCAATTTCATCATGAGTAAGGATAGGAACCTTCGTATCGAATTTCCCTCTCGCCACTTCAAACGCAGCCTCTCTCATTTTTCTAAGCGGTGCAGTAATTCGTGTGGATAGAAAAAAGGCAAAAATAGTTGTTAGAATAATGGCAACACCCGCAACAAGAAGAATAAACTTTGTCGTTGAATGTGTGGTTTCCTGCATCACTTCTAACGATTGATAAATAAATACAGCACCATTTTTTTCACCTGGCAGATGTAGCGGAACACCTATTATTGAATAATTAGTGCCTGATGCCCCATCACTAGCCGAAAGGTCAGAAACTTTTTCAACCGTTGTGTTTTTGTGAAACACCTTTGATAATTCAGGATCACCTTTAATATCTGCTAGCGATAATTTTTTTGCACTTTCTGTATTCGGAGAGTAATAAATTTCATCATCATTTTTTACTATGACTACTTTAGTTACATCATCGATAATTTCCCAAGATATTTCTAAACCAAGAGGTAATTTATCGTTTGGATGTACTTCTAGGACGTGGGCAATTTTTTCAGCTGTATGGGTTAAATCCTTCTTGGTTTGTTGGATATTATAATTTTGGAAGAACTCAAGCAGCATGACTGTTAAGATAAACAAGATGAATGAAACTAGTAAAAGGATGGTAAACCAAAGTTTACCTACAACACTTCGTAAAAAGGTCATTCATTAACTACCTCAAATTTGTAGCCGACTCCCCAAACCGTTACAATCATTCTGGCGGCTTGTTCGGAAACCTTGTTTAATTTTTCTCGCAGGCGTTTTACATGGGTATCGACCGTCCGTAAATCGCCAAAAAATTCATAGTGCCAAACTTCTTTCAGTAATTGTTCACGATCAAACACTTTATCCGGGGCTTTTGCCAAGAAATAAAGCAATTCATATTCTTTTGGCGTTAAACTAACTTCCTTGCCATCAGCCGTTACCCTGTGGGCATCATTGTCAATGGTCAAATGTGGAAAAACAATGACATCTTTCGTTGTCGTTTCTGTTTGCAGATAGCTTGTTTGTGATGCCCTTCTTAACAGTGCTTTAACACGTAAAACAACCTCACGCGGGCTGAATGGTTTGACAATATAATCATCTGTGCCTACTTCAAAGCCCTGAACACGATTGATTTCCTCACCTTTTGCCGTTAACATGATAATCGGAGTTGCCTTTTTTTCTCTTAGCTCACGACAAACTTCGATTCCATCCTTACCAGGCATCATTAAGTCGAGCAAAATGACATCATAATCATTTGCTGTTGCTTTGATTAAAGCCTCGTTTCCATCTTCTGCTTCATCAATTGTATACTCTTCACGCTCTAAATACATTTTTAATAAACGGCGAATTCTTTCCTCATCATCTACTACTAAAATTTTCACGTCTCGATCCATTATTAATCCCCCCATAGAGTTTATTTTACAAAATGGTATAGTTTTTTGCTATCTTTTCGTAGTATTTACTCCTATAAAAAGTGTCAATAATTTGACAACGGCAAAAATCATCAATAAAATATTTTCTTTTTTGATAAAAAGCCTTCACTTATCAGAAAGTGAAGGCTATATGGTTAAAGTGAGTTCAGCCGGAAATTAAGAACCAGCGTAGGAATGCAGACCGGCGATAATCAGGTTAACGGCAACAAGGTTAAACATAATAATAACAAAACCGATTACAGCAAGCCACGCCGATTTTTCTCCGTGCCAGCCTTTGGAGAGACGAAGATGCATAAAGGCAGCATAGAATAACCAAGTGATTAATGCCCAAACCTCTTTCGGGTCCCAGCCCCAGAACCTAGACCAAGCCATTTGTGCCCATATCATCGCAAAAACCAGCCCTCCGAGAGTAAATACTGGGAAACCAATTAACACGGATCGATAGCTAATTTCATCAACAAAGTCAAGATTAATGTTTTTCACGAGCGGTTTTAGAGCAGCGGCAATCCGCTTCCGTAAGACCAATCTAATAAAGCCGTAAAGGACTAAACCGGCCATTAATGACCAAATAACGGTATTTAATTTTTTGGCATTAATGATCGCTGGCATTTCGACAAGCGGTTTAAAGCCCTCTTTAGTCAGTAATTCTCCCTCATGTGGACCGGTAAGTGCAGGCATGGTGTATTCCATAACATTCACCTTCCCATGTTTATCCGTCCAATTAAATTTTTCGTGATAACCTGTGGCAGAAAATACTGTTGAAATGACAACAAATCCTAGTACCGCCACTAACGAAAACATCACTACTTCCAGCCAAAAATTTCGCTTGTTCGATTTTGTTTGATCAATCGCCTTGACGAGATAAATCACACCAGCTGCAAAACTAATTGCCAAGATGGCTTCTCCAATTGCTACCGTTGTAACATGAATATGGAGCCAATAACTTTGTAACGCTGGAATCAATGGAGAAATATCTTTTGGGAACATACTAGCATAGGCGATAACTAAAAGGGCCACAGGCATTGTAAATAATCCTAGCAAAGAAGTCCGATAAATAAAATAAATAACAATGAACGCACCTACAAGCGCCATCCCAAAAAACGTTGTAAACTCAAACATATTACTTACTGGAGCGTGTCCACCTGCAATCCATCTAGTAATAAAATATCCTAGCTGCGCAATAAAACCAACAATTGTTAAAGCTACAGCAATAACACCCCACTTGTTAGTTCCTTTATTTTCATTAAGCTCCTTCTTTGATTTTATCGCTCCCCCATAGAATGGGGTTGCAACTAAATAAAGAATAAAAGCAATAAACAGTAAATTACTACTTAGTGCTGCCAACTAATTCCCCTCCTTGTCCGTCTTTTCACTTTGCTGCTGATCTTCTGGCATGTTTAGTTTTGTATCCCTAAGAACCTTTTCAATTTCTTGTTTAAGGCCATACCAATTTTTGTTCGTGTGTGCCGCAATCCAGACCTGCCCATCTTTTTGTTGGATCCAAATCCGGCGATGGTTCCAGTATGCGCCTTGGATAACACCAATCATGAACAGGATTCCACCCAAAATAATCGCCCATAACGTTGAATCCTTGCGAACGATAAATCCTGAGGTATTTTTGGTTTCAATCCCCTTAAATGCCATCTTATACGTATTATCGCCAAACGGCTCAATTGTCTGCTTGATGGCAACAAAACTCGTTTCACCCTCTGGCTTTTCAGGTGAAATCATCTGAAAGACAAAAGCTGGATTATTGGGTACTCGCGTTTTCGTACTCGGCTCGCCGTCTTTGGCGAATTCAAAGTCTGGAAAATAATTAAGAATTTTTACTGCATAGCCATTTCCAAGATCATACGTTTCCTTTGGATCTTGAAGATCAATTTCCAGTTCACCAACGGATTGGTTGGTGTTTTTATTCGCCAAGAAAAAGCTCATCGCTTTTAGCTCACTTCTAAATGAGGCTTGAAAGATCGAATAGCCTTCAAAGTCTAGCGGGTGATTCACACGAACTTTATATTCCTTTACCTTCTCAAGCTTTGGCTTTTCCCCAGGCAGGTTATCGCTAACCCGTTTATAAAGGACAACATTTGATTGGTAATTTTTCACCACATCACCGGCACGTTCTAAGGCTTTTTCAAAGGTTTTATTTTGGTCTTTATCATAGTGCTGCAAAATAAATTGATTGTTTTGCAAGTAAAATGTTTCTCCCGTTTCTGGGACAGCAGCGGTTTCCCCCTCTTTCACCCACAAGTTCTCATTAACATACATCCCCGGTATAAAACGAAGCATGCCCCCGAACAAGAAAATAATTAAACCAACATGGTTTATGTACGGGCCCCAGCGGGAAAATCGGCCTTTTTCCGCTAATAAATCGCCATTTTCTTCGCGAACATGGTAGCGTTTTTCCTTTAAATGATCCCTTACAGTATTTAAGTCTTTGTCATCTATTTCGGTATTGATTCCAAATACACGCTGGCGCTTGAGGAATCCTTCATGCCGGGTTACTCTTTGCGCTCTTAAAGACTTATATAAAGGAACAACTCGGTCAAGACTACAAATGACGAGCGAAATTCCAATCATTGCTATTAATAATAAATACCACCATGAGCCATATAAATCATGGAATCCCAGTTGATAGTATAATTTCCCAAACCAACCGTATTCTTGTTCGTAATACACTTCCGGCGGCAGATCAATATACATTTTCTGCGGCAGGACTGTTCCTAAAATAGATGCAAGTAAAGTAAGGATAATCAGCCAAACGCCAACTTTTACAGACGAAAAGAAATTCCAGATTTTATCAACAATCGTTTTATTATAGGTTTGTGAACGGCGTGCACTGCCTTCGTAGCGCATATCCAGTAATTGATCCTTGTTTTCCCGTTCATCCAATATCTTACCGCACGCTTCGCATAACACGGTTCCATGTGGATTCACGTGGCCGCATTCACATTTCACATCTTTCATTCTAAAAAACTCCCTGCAACCTTATGGTTTTATTTTCTCCATAAATTCCCTAATTCTATTTTCAGTCAGCTCGCCCTTATGATATTTAACCACTTTGCCATTTTTATCAATTAAAAATGTTGCCGGCAGCGGTTCAATACCATACACATTCATGACATCCTTATTGGTGTCAATCATAATTGGGAAATCAAGCTTGAGGCGGTTCGCAAATTGATTCACGGCGAGTGCGGATTCATTGATATCAATCGTTAATACCTGAACTCCTTTGTCTTTATATTGATGGTATTGGTTATTGATATAGGGCATTTCCTTTTTACAAGGAGGACACCATGTTCCCCAAAAATTCAGGAATACTCCCTGTCCCCGATAATCAGAAAGACGATGCTTGTTTCCCTGCATATCAACTAGAGCAAAATCAGGCGCCATTTCACCAACAGCGACTTTTTGTTTACTATCTTTTGTAAAATTCGCATACAGCGTAAAGGCAACGGCAGCACCTAATACAAGCAATATTATTGTTCTTATTACCAAACGCCGTTTTTTCATAAGTACTCCCCCCAGTAAATCAGCCGTCACAGTTTGTCTAAATTATATCATTTTACAATATCGATATAGTGTTTATGAGAGAAACTAATTGTGACGATTCTATGAATTTTTTTTAGATCTATCCATTGCTAACGCCCTAAGCTGCTTTACCTCATGCGGAGTCAGTTCCCTTGCCTCGCCAGCTTTTAAACCGTTCAATGTCAAGAATCCATATCGTTCACGCTTTAATTTCACCACTTCATGACCTATCGCTTCAAACATCCTTCTAACCTGCCGATTCCTGCCCTCATGAATACTAATTTCAACAATAGCTGATTGTTTTTTCTTATCTCCTGAAAGCATTTTCACTTTTGCCGGTGCTGTTTTCCCATCCTCTAGCCGAATTCCCTTTTCTAGTTTTCTTAGGTTCTCCCGTAAAGGAATTCCCTTGACTTTGGCAACATAGAGTTTTTCAACTTCATTGCTAGGGTGCGTCAGTAAATTGGCAAATTCCCCATCATTCGTTAACAGCAATAATCCCGATGTATCATAATCCAGGCGCCCAACAGGGAAAATTCTTTCTTGATAGTTTGAAAAGAAATCTGTAACGACCTTTCGCCCTTTATCGTCACTGACACTTGAAATGACCCCTTTTGGTTTATATAAAAGAAAATAGACAGGCTCTTCCTTCTCAATTTGGATTTCATTTACTTCAATCTTGTCGGAAGAAGTAACCTTCACACCCAGTTCCTTAACGACCTTGCCATTAACCTTTACTCTTCCATCTTTTATCAGTTCCTCAGCTTTTCTTCTGGATGCAATCCCAGCTTGAGCAATCACTTTTTGCAATCTTTCCATTTAGTTCACCTCAAAATTTTTCCGAATAAGCAAGTTTGACTTTTTTCACGGTGCTTTATAAATAGGAATATCTCCTATTTACCCTCAAAGACTTTTCATCTTACTATTCTAATGAATTATGACACAATTTCTCCACTTTTCAAAGTAACGGCTTTTTTATTCATAAAGAAAAAAAGTAAGCTCCCAATTTAGAGAACTTACTTTCTTGTTTTATCTTTATTTTGTTCCAAATATTAGGACCACCACGACAATGGCGGCAACTATTCCGACTAAATCTGCTAGCAGCCCGACCTTAAGGGCGTCGCCCATTTTTTTAATTCCGACTGCTCCAAAGTAGACGGTTAATACATAAAAGGTCGTATCCGTACTTCCCTGTAATACCGATGCCAGCCGGCCAATAAAAGAGTCTGGATGATGGACGGCAATTAAATCACTTGTCATTCCAAGCGCAGCTGTTCCGGAAATTGGCCTAATGATTAACAATGGGACAATTTCAGCCGGCACTGACAGCGAATTCATTAGGGGGCGTATCCAATTCATTAAGGCGTCCAAGGCACCTGAGGCACGAAAGATGGAGATAGCAACCATCATCCCCACTAGAAACGGAATGATTGATACCGCTATTTTTATTCCCTCTTTTCCACCTTCAACAAAGCTTTCATAGGTTGGTACTTGTTTAAATGTTCCATATAATAGAATAAATCCGATTAATAAAGGGATAAAAGTTAACGAAATTATCGAGATTAGCTGCATACTTTATCATCCTTTACGGCTTCTGCGATAATAAAAATAACGGTCTATTAGAATAGCCCCTATTGCCGATATAATCGTGGCAATGATGGTTGGGACAACAATTTCGGTAGGCGAAGCTGAATTATAGTTCATGCGAATCGCAATGACAGTAGTAGGAATAATCGTTATGCTCGCTGTATTTATGGCCAAAAAGGTGACCATCGACCTGCTCGCAGAATTTTTTCCGCCATTTAATTTCTTCAGTTCCTCCATAGCTTTAATACCAAGTGGCGTTGCCGCATTTCCCAGACCAAACATATTTGAAATCATATTCGATAAAATATAGCCCATCGCCGGGTGGTTTGTTGGGACTTCAGGAAAGATGATTTTTACAAGCGGGCGAAATAATTTAGACAATCGTTCAAGCAGGCCTGACTCCTCAGCAATCCGCATCATTCCCAGCCAGAAGACAAGAACACTAATTAAACCGATACAAAGTGTGACTGCTTCCTTCGCGCCGTCAAATATGGCCTTGTTCACTTCCTCCATTGTTCCATTGAACAGCCCAAAGATAATCCCCACTATCGCCAAAAACGCCCAGATATAATTAACCATTGACGTTCACACCGATAATTGTTAGGAAAATGTTCTTGAAAAAATGAAACAATCCTTTCTTCTTTTCAGGCTCGTTTTCATAGTAAATCGGGGTTTCCTCGACCACTCTGCCATCTAAATAAACGGCTGCCTTGCCAACAATTGTTTCGGCTTTCTTAGAAGAAGACCACTTTTTCTCGGGCTTAGATACCTTATATTTCACTGAAAACAAATCTGTTTCAGCGGTTGTCGCAGGGTAGACAATTGATTTTTTCACGAACAAATGATTTTCATAGTCATTGTTTTTGCCTATATCAATTTTCCCCTTCGATACGACTTCAAACATGTCGAAGCCTTTAAACCCATTTTCATACATGGAAATATGATCATTCCAGTCATCAGGCCCATTCAAGGTTACCGCAATCAGACTCATATCTCCTTTTGTCGCGGTTGTAACCAGCGTTCTTTTCGCACGTTTGGTAAACCCGGTCTTCCCTCCAGTGCAATACTTGTATTTTGACAGCAGTCGATTTTTGTTTTTCCACTCGCGGTCCCAATTTTCCGTTGGATTCGGAGCATGATATTCCTTAGTGCCGGAAATCTTTTGAAAGGTCTTATCTTTCATGGCATAGCGCATCAAGATGGCCATATCATAGGCGGTTGAATAATGATTTTCATGATCATCAAGTCCATGAGGATTAGCAAAATGGGTATTGTACATCCCTATTTCCTTTGCCTTTTGATTCATTAAATAGGCGAAGCCATCGACACTTCCGCCCACGTATTCGGCAATCGCAACAGCCGTATCATTTCCAGACCTGAGCATCAATCCATATACGAGATCATTTAGCTTGATTTTTTCCCCTGGTTTTAAATAAACAGATGACCCTTCAGCACGAGTTGCTTTTTCACTTACCTTAACAGTTTGATTCATTTTCCCCGATTCAATTGCGAGAATGGCGGTCATGATTTTAGTTATACTGGCAATTCTCCTTTTAGTGTGGGCATCTTTCTCAAATAGGACACGGCCAGATTGCTGTTCGATTAGGACAGCACTAGCAGCACTTACTCCAAGGGAAGCATCCACCTTTTGAGGAATGTTTGCAATGAATAGTGACACCATGAGGGAAAAAATTACTAACTTTGAAATCATTCTCATCAGATTTACCTCGTCCCCTTCTTAACTGATTGACCCTTGTACAATTTTATGCGGGACAAGGTGTAATATGACTATTCGCGTTTAGAAAAAACAAAGCATCCGACGGCTGTCGCATGCTTAATTTAGGAGCTATCCATTTTTAAAGTGCCGGCCATTTTATGTCGGCTGCTTTTTCAAACTTCATTTCAACATCATGCCAATTAACAATATTCCACCATTTGTCCACGTATTCAGCCCTGTTATTTTTGTATTGGAGATAATAGGCATGCTCCCAAACATCGAGGACAAGAAGCGGGATCGTGTCCCACTGGGTCAGGAGCATATGCCGTTCTGATTGTAATACCTCTAAATGTCTTGCCCTTGGTGACCAAACTAAAAGGGCCCAGCCGGCACCTTCAACTTGTTTAGCTGCTTCTGAAAATTGGTTTCTAAAAGCGGAGAAGCTGCCAAAATATTGGTCTATTTCCTCTTTAAGGAGGCCACTTGGCATTCCACCTCCATTTGGGCTCATGTTTTTCCAAAAAATCGTATGAAGATAATGCCCTGACCCGTGAAAGGCAAGCTCTCTCGACCAATGCTTTATCAATGAAAAATCATTTGTCTCCCTAGCTTTCTTTAGCTTAAGTTCAGCTTTATTTAACCCGTCAACATATGCCTGGTGGTGCTTTTCATGATGCAGTTTCATTATTTCTTCTGATATATAAGGCTCTAATCCATTATAGGAATAAGGAAGCTCTGGGAGCGTATGGCCTCCCGGTGCAATATGTTTTTCAACTACCCAAATGGCTCCAATCCCTTTTTCTTGTTTTCTTTTAAAATATTCTTCCAACTGATCATGGATATGCTCAGCTTTTGTTTGAAGGAATACGAGCTCCTCATTTGATAACTCGCGGTCTGTGCTTTCAATTAGTTCGGCAAAATCATCAAGCTTTTCCCAAAGCTCAGAGTCTTGGCTAACCTTCTCAGAACTTAAAAACTGTTTCATTTGCTCATTCCATTCAAATAGTTCATTAACATATCGGCCAAACCGATCCATCTTATCCCTCCATTCCATTAAGTAGTCTACCTAAATGGTATGAAGGCTAAGGTTTTTTAAGAACAGATAAAAGGCTGCCCCGTTAAAAAGGACAGCCATTCGGAAGATTATTTTGTTTGAATCATTTTTGTCCGGTAATCTGTTTCATAATACTCAAGTTCTTCTCTAATCCGCTGGAATTCACCTTCAAGACTGATCAGCAGACGGGCTATGCTAGCCGGGACCTTTCGATAAAACTTAATCGAATTCCTGCCTGTGTAGGCGGACCTGCTGTCTTCATACCAGGCATCATTCTTTGGTGAGAAAAACTCTTCAATACATTGATGATAAATTTTGTATAGCGTCTTTTCCGCTGCCGCTTTTTGAAAAGGTTCACATTGCAAAATAATCGAGCAGGCATCCAAGCCTTCCTCACTATATACGATAAGCTTTCGTAAATTTGCTAAGATTAACTTCGTATAGGTCCGGTCATCCTCGATTCCTTCAATCAACTTTGTTATTGTTGTTTCATTAAGGAAATTCTCTAGAGTTGTAATAGTCTTACTTAGAAACTCTTTTACATCGTTCAGTTGTGAATTTACTAACGTATTCCCCATCGTTACCCCCCTGGAAACTTTGAACTTCGAAAACGGTCTAGCTCCGGTCCCATACGCTGCTAAACGTCCGCTTCCGCTTTTCTTATTTCGGCTGCATGATAAACTCAAGCGGCGAACGAAGCTGATAACCTTTATTTTGTTTAAGAGCTAGAAATATTTCAGGCAGTTTCTCAAAATTAATATCTTGAAAATAGGATGCAAACTCATACTTGGAATTGATATAGAGGCGTTTCCGTCCTCGCAAACCAGGATTTTTCAACAGGCAGACAAGTGCCACGATATCCTTGAACTGGACCTCATTTCCGTCTTGAACCATGATTGGGTTTTGATCGTACGGAGTAAACTCTTTAATAATTTCATCAAAATAACGAACATAAAGAACATGAAGCGTTTTTTCCTCGCCGTCTTCGGTGAACGTAACCTCACTCCGGTTAAAAAAGTCCTCAGAAGTATTTGATTGTTCCTTTTCTAATTCAAACCCTTTACACTCTTTAATTAGCAACTTAATCCCGCCCCTTATTGAAATGCTCATTCCATTTATGACAGTAAAAACCATTTTAAAAACCGTATACTTATTTTAACATAAATTTTGATTGTCGATTGAAGATTAAGAGTTAATCGTTTCCTGAAACTTAGAAAAGAATAAATCGGCTTCCTCTTGAATAAATTCATCTTCCACTTTTTCGGGGAGCTGTGGAAGTTCCTTCAAGCTTTTTAGACCAAAATAATCGAGAAACTCTTTCGTTGTACCATATAAATAAGCCCTGCCGGTGCCTTCCGCCCGGCCGACATCTGTTATTAACACTTTTGATATTAGTGTATGTAAGGGCCGCTCTGTTTTCACACCCCGAATTTCTTCAATTTCCGCTCTAGTAATCGGCTGTTTATAGGCAATGATTGCCAACGTCTCTAAAGCTGCTTGAGACAAAGTCGATGTATGCGGGGAATCTACCAGCTTCTTTAAATAGACCGCATTTTCTTTCTTGGTTGCCAGCTGATAGGTACCAGCCAGTTGGACAACCATGATTCCTCTTTTGTCATCTCGATCATATTCTTGTTTTAAACCCTCAATGATTTCACTTGCTTTTAACTCATCGACCTCTAAGACCACTGCTAATTGCTTCAGCGAAAGACCCTCATCACCAGCTGCAAATAAAAGGCTTTCGAGAATGCTCGACCAATTAATAATATCCAACCAAATCTGTCCTTTCCTTTAAAAAGCTTCTACATAAATATCTCCAAAATTTTCTTGCTGCCAGACGTCGATTTCTTTCCTTTTGATCAGCTCCAAAACGGCCAAAAAAGTAACGACTTTATGACCCTTGGCTGGAAAGGGAAATAATTCATTAAAATTCTTCCGTCCTTTAAGCTGTTTTAATTCATCCATTATTTCCGTCATTCTTGTTTCAATTGATATTTCATGGCGGGCAATTTTGGCCGCCATGGGGCGCTGAAGTTTCTTTCGTCGTAATAATTTTTGAAAAGCAGCCAGCATATCATAAAGAGAGACATTTAACTCTGACTTTCCAGGCTGAAGCTCCTTTGCAAAATCCGATAGGTCGCTTGGCGGTTTTGTATACATTAAGCCGCGTTCTTCTTCCATTGATTTTAAATCATGCGCAGCTTCTTTGTATTTCCGATACTCTATTAAACGCTCAACAAGTTCATCCCTAGGATCTTCCTCAAAAGACACTTCCAGGTCCTCGTCAGCGAAAACCTCTTCATTCTTTGGTAAAAGCATTTTACTCTTAATCGCTAGCAACGTAGCAGCCATTACCAAAAACTCACTTGCGACATCAAGTTTTAGCTCCGTCATTGTTTTAATATAGATTAAATATTGTTCCGTAATTTGAGAAACTGGAATATCATATATATCAATTTCGAGCCGGTTAATTAAATGGAGCAGCAGATCTAGCGGCCCTTCAAACGCATCAATTTTCACCTGATACGGCATTATCTCTCACCAAAATTCTAAAAAAATTTAATTCACTACATATTTACTGCGACTATAAATAGTATAGAGGATTCAATTGGGTTATCCAATAGAAAAATAACCCTACAGGGTGTTTATTACGAAAACGTGATGTTTGCCCATAACAATAGACAATTTTCTTACATATGATGACAAGGAAAAGAACAAAAACTTTTTAGGAGGTAATAAATATGGATGGCGGTTTCGGAGCCGGTTTTGCATTAATCGTTGTTCTATTCATTTTGTTAATTATCGTTGGGGCTTCCTGGGTCTATTAATATAAAATATACGGAAGTACCTGCATAGTTAGCACTGTCCCAACTGAGGACAGGACAATATTGATTAGAATAAGAGGGGACCCGTCTATCCTGACGGGTTTTTTTATTTTCGGATTCCTTTTTAACCAAGGTAATCGCCGGTGTGATAAACTGGATATAAACCACTTTATTAGGGGGATTATATGTATCCGCAAGAATACATTCAATTTTTAACCCATTTTCATGGCGACAGAGATTATTTTGAGTGTCATGAAGTACTTGAAGAATTATGGAAAAAGACAGATTCAGGCAACAAAGATTCCAGCTGGGTCGGACTTATTTTATTAGCCGTTTCAACTTATCATCACCGCAGGGGTAATTATAAAGGGGCGAAACGAACGTTAGAAAAAGCGGTGAAAATTTTTGAAACGCCGGCCAATCTTGGCTTAGATTTTCAGCAGCTTAACAATTTGTTATCAAGTCGGTTAGCGCTAATTAATACAGAAGCTGCCTATACGAGCTTTGAATTACCAATCTGTGACCCAGTCTTATTAGAAGTATGTAAAAAATCCTGTGCCAGCACTGGATTTTTATGGGGGCAAGAAAGCGATACCGCAAACATTAGCCTCATTCATCGCCATAAACTAAGGGACAGAACTGACGTTATTCGAGAACGTGATCAGTCATTAAAGATGCGAAAAGGCAGCGAATAAAACTTATTCGCTGCCTTTTAAAGGTAAACTAGCAAAAATCACACTTTTCGATAAATCCAGCTGTATTTTCGTTTGCGGTGATTTCTTTATCGGCATACATTTCCTTCAGTGCTTTAACCATCCGTTTCCCAACCCCCTGAAAACGATGGGAAGGATTTACAGAAATATGCTGAATCTCAAGGGAATTTGTATCTTTATGATACAAGACTCCAAGGAGACCAATAATGTCTTCCTCTTTCCAGAGAAAAAGCTGCCAATCCTCTTCAGTTTCATATTCCCTCATGGTTTGCTGGAGCTTCTTTAAGTCCTTTTCGTTTGGCATAAAGGACAATAAACCCATCGCAATTTTTTCCAAAGTTTTCTTATAACGAATTAACATTTAGATCCCTCATTATATCAAATAAACCGATGAAATCCCTGGTTTAGCAATAGTATATTTTTTCCAAATAAATCATTAATAAACCTTATTCATTATATGTAGTAGAATTAATAATGTTTCTCTATATACAATCATACAAAATAAATGGTAAATCATCAATGAATAATCTAGCTATCGGTTTGGTCCAATAAAAATCCAGTAGATCATTCCCCAAATAACGGATAGCCCAATAAGTATGCTAAATAAAATCCAGTTGTTCCTTTTCATTAAAAAATTTCCTCCACCAAGAGTTCTTCTGTTCTTCATTCTACACCATATAACAGAAATAATCTATTTTCTCTTACAAAATTTGCATTTCTAGCGGCAAAGTTTTTAAAACTATGAAACTTCTAGGTTAAATTATACGTTTATATTATAGGTTTCGGTTATATTATTAATGAACACTCTCTTGACTACCATGAAATGATCCAAGGAGGCAAACAATGAAAAAAGTACTTATTTTACTAATTGCCACATTTATGCTCGCAGTTCCTCTTCGTGGCTTAGCTGACATGGCTGAGGGCGACATGATTGTCACATTAGGCGAAAATTTAACAACAGAGCAAAAAAACAAGTTATTATCAGAAATGGGTGCACCGGAGGATGTTCAAATCGTAACGGTCTCAAATCAAGAAGAACATCAATATTTAGGGAAATATGTTGCCAAATCTTTAATTGGTACTAAGGCGATCTCATCCTCAGCGATTACCATTGCACCAAAGGGTTCTGGGATTACGGTTAAAACAAAGAATATCAATTGGGTTACTGATGAAATGTATGTGAATGCGCTGATTACTGCGGGAGTCAAGGATGCGGATATTTATATTACGGCACCAATTGCCGTTTCTGGAACCGCTGCGTTAACAGGCATTATTAAGGCCTACGAAATTTCAGCAGATAAAACCATTCCTGAGGAAGTTAAACAAGCGGCAAACCAAGAGATGGTTGAAACCGCCAAATTAGGCGACTCCATTGGTGATAAGAATGCCGCGGCATTAATTGCCAAAGTAAAAGAAGAAATCGCCAAGAAAAAGCCGAAAAACGATGAGGAATTACAAAAAATCATAGATCAAGCGGCTAAGGATTTAAACGTCAAGCTTAGCGATAAGGAAATGCAAAGACTGATTGACTTTTTTAATAAGCTAAAGGATTTGAATATCGACTGGAAACAAGTAAGCGATCAGCTGAATAAAGCAAAAGACCGCATTTCAAAATTTCTTCAATCCGAAGAGGGACAAGGTTTCTTTGAAAAAATCAAGCAATTCTTTATTTGGCTGATTGATGCGATTAAATCTCTCTTCTCTTAATTTGTTGAAAAAGCTGCCGGATTTCCCGGCAGCTTTTCTTATTTAAAAGGTAAATCAAGTCTTACGATGTCCTCATAGGTCTCTCTTTTTACTACAAGGGTGGCTTTCCCGTTCTCTACAAAAACAACAGCTGGACGAGGGATCCGGTTATAGTTGTTTGACATGGAATAACCATAGGCACCCGTACAAAAAACCGCAAGAATTTCCTCTGCCCCTGTTTCTGGCAAAGGTAAATCCCAAATCAGCATATCGCCTGATTCGCAGCACTTGCCAGCAATCGAAACCGTCTCATTCGGCTGTGCTAATGGTTTTTTCGCCAGAACCGCTTCATATTTTGCTTGGTAAAGAGCCGGTCTAATATTATCACTCATCCCGCCATCAACAGCTAAATATTTCCTCACACCAGGAACATCTTTAGAAGAACCTACTTGATATAACGTAATACCCGCATCCCCAACAAGGGAGCGGCCTGGTTCAATCCATATTTCCGGCATTTTCAAAGAAGATTGACTAGTCAAATTTTTAACTTCTTTGATTATTTCGCTCACATATTGCGAAGGAGGTATCGGTTCATCCTCTTTTGTATAACGGATACCAAACCCGCCGCCCAAGTTTAGTACCTTTGCTTCGAAGCCAAGCTCATTTTTCCAGACTGCCATCTGTTCAACAATTTTCTTTGCCGCAAGTAAGAAACCAGTGGTTTCAAATATTTGCGAACCAATGTGGCAATGAAGTCCCAGAACATCAAAATGTTCAAATTGAAGGGCTGTAATTAATGCCGTTCCTGCTTGACCATTTTGTAGGTCAAAACCAAATTTTGAATCTTCCTGCCCGGTTAAAATGTAATCATGAGTATGGGCTTCGATTCCCGGGGTTATCCGTAAAAGGATGTTTACTTTAACGTTTTTCTCTTTGCAAATGGATTTTAATAGTTCCATTTCAAAAAAATTATCGACCACAATACAGCCGATTCTGTTGTCCAACGCCATTTCCAATTCTTCTTTGCTTTTATTGTTTCCGTGAAAGTGAATTCTGTCAGGCGGAAAATCTGCAGCAAGAGCTGTGTATAATTCTCCTCCGGAAACAACATCAAGTGATAAGCCTTCCTCTTCTGCCAGCTGCACCATTGCCACAGTCGAAAAGGCCTTGCTTGCATATGCTACTTGAGAGTTTATGTTTTGCTCTTCAAAGGCTTGCTTAAACCCTCGTGCTCGCTCCCTCATTAATGCGACATCATAAACATATAGGGGAGTTCCAAAATCTCGAGTTAATTCTATCGTATCGACTCCGCCTATTTCCAAATTCCCAGCTTTATTCACGCCTGATGTTCCGTAATGATACATTCCCTTCCCTCTCTCCGCAACGACTCACAGTCTTAAAAGATAATAAATAAATAATAGACAGAATCCGCTAAAGAAACTGCCTATTTAAAATCCTTTATTTAATTAAAATACTTTAGCATAACAGCGGAAAAACCGCAATTATTTCTTATGTTTTTATCCTTTAGGCGGCTGTCGGAAGCGGTTCCTTGGATGCACAATACTTGGTCTCAGGTAAGACCCGGGGATTGCCCTGCGGAAGACGATTTGTAAGAATCCTTTTGGCTCAAAAGGAAGAAATGGCCAAAAATAGGGTGTATTAAGAGCCCGCATATGAACAAGAAATAGAAAAAGTAATGTTCCGCCAATGACAAAACCTGAAAGATGAAATGCTGCTGTTACAATCAAAAGCAGCATTCTCGATATCTTATTTGCCACACCTAACTCATAGCTTGGTGTGGTAAATGTACCGATACCGGCAACAGCAACATAGAGGATAACCTCAGGAACAAATAAACCAACATCAATCGCAATTTGCCCAATCAATACCGCAGCAATTAAACCCATTGCTGTTGATAGTGGTGTTGGCGTATGAATGGCAGCCATCCGCAAGAATTCTATCCCAAAATCAGCTAGTATTAGTTGAACGACAACCGGGATATTTGTTTGTTCATTTGGCCCAATAAAAGAGAGCTTTTCCGGTAACATACTAGGCTCTAACACAAATAACATCCATAACGGAAGCAGAAATATTGACGTTAACACACCTAAAAAACGAGTCCAGCGTACAAAAGTACCTGCAGCAGGTGCTTCCCGAAATTCTTCAGCATGCTGGACATGATGAAAGAATGTTGCAGGCGTGATAATCACACTTGGAGAAGTATCACAAAATATAACGACATGCCCCTCTAAGATATGCGCAGCTGCTACATCCGCCCGCTCCGTATATCTTACAATCGGAAATGGATTCCATCCCTGCTTCACGATAAACTCTTCAAGCGTTTTATCCCCCATCGGGATTCCATCAACATCGATGGCTTGTAATTCTTTTCGAAGAATATTGAGTAAATCTGCATCTGCAACATCGGCTAAATAACCAAGTGCAACATCCGTTTTCGAACGCTTCCCCACTTTTAACATTTCAAAGCGGAGCCGTCCATCACGAATTCGCCTTCTTGTTAACGCCGTATTCAAGACAATATTTTCGACAAAGCCATCACGGGCCCCTCTGACAACCTTTTCTGTATCCGGCTCTTGAGGAGATCGTCCTGGATAGCTTCTTACATCAATAATAAAAGCGGTACTTTCCCCTTCCATTACGACGGCGATTAATCCAGACAGGACCTGATCAACCACTGTATCCAGCATTTTCGTCTGTTCAACAGATTGATTCAAAAGCCGATTATCAATCACCTTAAATAGATCTGTAGACAGTTTTTCATGATCGTTGATTTCTACTAATTCTTCAATCAGTTGAATAATATAGAGGGTATCACATAAACCATTTACATAATAAATGTGAACATCTTTTTTTAGAATTTTTAATTTCCTTATCCCTATATCAAAACTGACCCCAAGCCCTGCACGTTGTTTCATATAGTGTTCAATTTCATTGACTGATTCGGGGATTGGCCATTTTTGGTCCTCTATTTGTGTCATAAAAACCACTCCTTTCAAGTATTAGCTGGACCGCTTTTTTCGTGATCGGTGAACCGACTTTGTAGGAGTCGTGTCTTGCCATTTTTCCGATATCGCCAATTCCTACTATGAGCGGAACATCCAATTCATCAAGACAGTAAACGGTATCTCCGTTTATTCTCCCGGGTTCAAGTTCCTGTATACCAAATTTATCTACTCCATTTGGGGTTAACTCCCCGTCCCGGTCGATACTTACGTCAATCCTTGTCCATTCCTCATGCCTTGATTTTGCGGCAACTGCGATCACACCTAAGACCTCGATTTCATCATGGAAAGCTACATATTTCAATGCGTTTTCACCAGCACCCTCACCGACAATCCCACTATCGTCAAACATCACCAATACGGGATCGTGTGGAGCTTTTTTAATTAAATGGACAAGTTCCGGACCAGTTAATTTGGAAGGATTCCCTTGGGACCTTGAAATACACCGTCCGCCAATCTCATGCGCCACATGCTCAATCGCCTTTTTGGCATATTCATCACCGTCAGTAACTAAAATGACACGCCTCCGAATACTCATCCTTTGATGTCCTTTCTTAGAAAAGCGTTAGCGCCTGAACGGCGACGTCCACAAGTCGTTAGGCGGATTGGGCTAGACAATTTCAAAGTCTTAATGATGAACAAAATACAGCCATTGAAAAATCGAGCCAAATATTTTCCCTAAAACAATTGCCATAATGAGGATGACAATTTCACCATCCAGCCGAATCCTTTTGGCAAGAATGGGCAGTACATTCAACACTTCTGTAAGAGCGGCTGCCAACATTCCAACAAAAACACCGCCAGTGATGCCTAATGGGATTAAAAAAAATGGTGAGATATGTAATACCGGGTCTCTTAGACTGGCAAATACCCCTGTAAGTGCTCCTAAGACCACTGCCCATTCATATTGTTGAATCATTTTCATTGTTTTGGTCAGCTGTGTCAGTCTGGGAATTATTCCAAGTACGGTGAGAAACGCAACAAACCCCGAGCCTACAGCCAATCCACTTGCAAATCCAAAAAAGCTAACGGCTAGAATATTAATCGTCGTCATTCGTTTTCTTCATACTTTCCTTGTTTTCATGGATAATGACGTAATTATCTAAATCCATCTGATAATTAAACATTTCTACTTCTAACGGGCTTGGTTCTTCGTTTAATCTTTTCTTGAATACATGATTAAAAAACAGAATCATTCCAAGACCTAAACCAAGAGAATATGGGATTTGAAAAAGAAATGGTTTTGCCTCTTTCTTACCGGTAATAATTGTATATATTTTTTCCTGTACACTTCTCATACTGACATCGTCATGAAAATTCATAATCGCCATTGCTGAACCAAAAAATAAGAGAAACCATATTAACAGAAAAAAAGGAATGGAAACTCCTTTTTTCTTATATGTTACTTCGATGATGGTTTGCGCAGGTCCAATCGTTTGAATTTCCAGTTCTCCAAACCTAGTGCTAATCATATTTATAACCTTCATGACATCAATAATGACAATATTCCGATCCGTTTCGGTTAACTGATGGACCATCATCGATTTTAAATTTGAGAGCACAGCTTCCGGGGCAATAATTTGGGCAACATCCTTTAACAGTACTTTTTCCTCCGGCTTAGATTGAACACGATTCCGCATGCGAATGTAAATTGTTTTTTCCAAAACATTCACTTCCCACACAATTATTTCCTCGTATATGTAGTATGGATAATATGTCTATTTTTCATGTAAAACAAATGAAAAAACCGTATGGATTAGAGATCCATACGGTCCTTCATTTGCTGTAAAATCTTTTTTTCAAGCCTTGATACCTGAACCTGAGAAATCCCAAGCCTTAGAGCAACCTCAGACTGGGTCTGGTCCTTATAATATCTTAAATAAACGATTAGCCTTTCTCGTTCATCCAAATCACGAATCGCTTCTTTTAAAGCAATTTTGTCAAACCATTTTCCTTCATTGCCATCATCAATTTGGTCTAATAATGTAATCGGATCACCATCATTTTCATAAACCGTTTCATGAATGGATGAAGGTGTTCTACTTGCTTCCTGTGCAAGGATAACATCCTCTGGCGACAGCTCCAAATACTCTGAGATTTCGTTAACAGTCGGAGTTCTGCCGAAATTCTTTGATAACTCATCCTTCGCTTTGCGGATTTTGTTTCCCATTTCCTTCAGTGAGCGGCTGACCTTTACGGTTCCATCATCACGAATAAAGCGCTGGATTTCCCCAATAATCATCGGTACCGCATAAGTAGAAAACTTTACATCGTAGGAAAGATCAAATTTATCCACTGATTTTAACAACCCGATACAGCCGATTTGGAACAAATCATCGGGGTCATATCCCCTGTTAAGAAAGCGCTGAACAACGGACCAGACGAGACGCATATTTTTTTCAACGATTAAATCTCTTGCATCTTGGTCGCCAGCTTGACTTTTTTTAATGAGCTCTTTAACCTCATGATCCTTTAGAAACGGTTGACTTTTTTCGTTCTTGACCTCCACATCCATCGGCAAGTCTCCTTAATTGCAAAGCATTTTGCTGGAATTTAAATGCTTCCGTAATTTAACCTCGGTTCCTCGACCTGGCTGTGTGAGAACCTCTACTTCATCCATGAAATTCTCCATGATGGTAAAACCCATACCGGAGCGTTCTAAATCCGGCTTCGTTGTAAATAATGGCTGACGAGCTTCTTCCACATCGACAATTCCTTTTCCACTATCTTTAATTGTTATATCAATCAAACTGTCCTCAATCGAAACTTGGATATAGACAATTCCATTCGGATTATTCTCATAACCATGAATGATTGCATTCGTCACGGCTTCGGAAACCACTGTCTTTATTTCGGTTAACTCATCCATAGTCGGATCAAGCTGGGCAATAAAGGCTGCAACAGTTACACGGGCAAATGATTCATTTTGACTTAAAGCACTGAACTCGAGGCTCATTTCATTCTTCATTCAGGCGACCCCCAATCTTTGCAATGCAAATTCCTCAGTCGGTTCCATTTTAATAATCTTAAATAAACCGGACATATCGAATAATCTTTGTATTGCAGGGGAAATCGCACAAACGACCATTTCACCGTGCACCTGTTTGATTTGTTTGTATCTTCCTAAAATAACTCCTAATCCTGAGCTATCCATGAAAGAAAGCTGTTCCAGATTCAAGACAATATGACGGATATCATTTTTTTCAATAATTGCTGTCGCTTTTTCACGAAGGGTATCCGCTGTATGATGGTCCAATTCACCACTTAAGCGAATAAGTAAAACGTCATTTTTGGTTTCCAATTCAATGTTAAGACTCACTATCCATAGGCCTCCTTAATCTGGTATAGTGAGTCAATTCGCCTCCAGTGCGAGTATTTCCTTCTATAAATACAAAACTAGTTGTAATTCGCTAAAAGAAGTGGACATTTTCTCAGTTTCGACAATAAGAAAAGCGCAAGCGCCTTGTTCAGCCCCGACAAGCACAAGACGAGCCGGCCGAAAGGTTGCTTTTTAACCTTTTGGACGGATTGGCTTGTGACCTCGAGGGGCTAGGCGCTGGAGCTGGACAATTCTCGAAGTCAAAAATTTATACCTTCATATCTATTAGAAATGATTATTTCCCCCCGGCCTTGGTAAACATGCCAAAAGAACGTTTATATAGGTTCCACCAGCCTGCTTCCTTTACTTCTTTTTTGGCGACTAAAGGACTTTCGAGAATTACCTTGCCGTCCTTCATTAGCTTAATTGTTCCTACTTTGTCCCCTTTTGAAATGGGGGCTTTTAGATTTTTTTGCAGTTCAATTTTTTGTTCAACATCTTTTGTCTTTTCACCTTTTTTGGTCAATAATGAAAGTGGTTCACTTGTTACGGCTTCGACAGACTTTTCTTTCCCTTTACTTACTTTTGCTTGACCAATGGTTTGATTTCGCTTAAACATTGGATGTGTCTGGTATTGACTAAAGGCATAATTAAGCATTTTTGTTACTTGCGCATTTCGTTCCTTTGAAGTCGGTGATCCAAAAACAACCGCAATTACACGCATGCCATCTTTTTGGGCAGTTGCTGTTAAACAATATTTTGCTTCAGCGGTAAACCCAGTTTTTAACCCGTCCACCCCTGGGTAAAAACGGACTAATTTATTTGTATTCACTAGCCAGAATTTTTTATCCGTATTTTCACGGAGGTAGGATTCATACATACCTGTAAATTTGGTAATCTCCTCATATTTCAATAATTCTTTTGCCATCACAGCCATATCAGCTGCTGAGCTAAAATGTCCTCCTACCGGAAGTCCCGTTGTATTTTTAAAGAAGGTATGCTTGAGGCCAAGTTCTTTTGCTTTATCATTCATCTTGTCAACAAAGGCTTCTTCAGACCCTGCAATTCTCTCGGCCATGGCAACAGACGCATCATTTCCTGAACCGATGGCAATTCCTCGCAACATTTCCTTTGTGGTCATTTCTTCACCAGGTTCAAGGAAAATTTGTGAACCACCCATCGAGGCTGCATACTCACTAGTACGGATTTTTTCATCCCAAGTAAGCTTTCCTTTATCAATCTCTTCCATGATCAAAAGCATGGTCATAATCTTAGTCATACTCGCCGGCGGCAGTTCTTCCTTACTATTTTTCTCGTAGAGGACTTTTCCGGTGTCACGCTCGATTAATATCGCAGATTTCACATTGCTGACAATATCAGCCGTCTTCTTTTCTTCAGCAGCAAAAGCCGATGGTCCCGCTAAACTTGTAAATAATATAAATGTCATTAATAAAGAGACAAATCGTTTCATTCGCATAACCCTCCATTCTTTATAGCCTCCATTTTTTCCAAAACAAACATTCTTATACAATTATTTCCTTTATTTTTAAGAAAAAAAAGGGTGTCAGGCACCATGTGAATTTTTCACATGGTGCCTGACACCCTAAACTACTTTTTGTTATTCGGTTATTTCTTCGTGAACCAGAATTGGTGCTTCTACCTTGGATGTGGAAATGTTGATATTTTCGTATAGCTTTTGTTTTACTTCATCCACGTTTTCAAAATTGCTGTAAATGGTTACTAATGATTCGCCTTTTTTGACTTGGTCGCCAATTTTCTTTCTTAGGACAAGGCCAACAGCTAAATCAATGACTGATTCTTTTGTTGCTCTTCCTGCTCCAAGGATCATCGCGGCTGTTCCTACTTCGTCTGCAATGATTTCAGAGACATAGCCGTCCTCTTTTGCCTCGAGTTCAACAACATATTTTGCTTGCGGCATTTTTGTTGGATCATCAACAATCGAGGCATCCCCGCCTTGAGAGCTCAAAAATACCTTTAATTTTTCAAGTGCGGAACCATCTTTTATCACATTTTCAAGCATTGTACGTGCTTCTGCAAGGGAGCCAGCCTTCTTAGCCAAGTAAACCATGTGGCTTCCAAGCGTTAAGCAAAGCTCTGTTAAGTCCTCAGGACCTTCTCCTTTTAAGGTATCAATCGCTTCCTTCACTTCAAGCGCATTTCCAATCGCATAACCAAGCGGCTGGCTCATGTCAGAGATAACAGCCATTGTTCTTCTGCCGACATTGTTCCCAATCCGCACCATTGCCTTGGCCAATTCTCTAGAATCATCTAGTGTCTTCATAAAGGCACCGGCACCTGTTTTAACATCAAGGACAATCGCATCAGCACCAGCAGCAATCTTTTTACTCATGATCGAGCTGGCAATCAGCGGAATGCTATCGACAGTGGCTGTTACATCCCTTAGTGAATATAGCTTTTTATCGGCAGGGGTTAAGTTCCCGCTTTGCCCAATGACTGCAATTTTATTTTTATTAACAAGGTCAATAAATTCTTCATTTTCAATTTCAACATGGAAGCCTTTGACCGCTTCTAATTTATCAATCGTTCCACCCGTATGACCTAAGCCGCGGCCGGACATCTTGGCAATTGGTACATCTAAAGCGGCAACAAGTGGTCCAAGTACAAGGGTTGTTGTGTCGCCAACTCCGCCTGTTGAATGCTTGTCGACTTTAATGCCTTCAATTTGCGATAAATCTATTTGATCTCCAGACTCAACCATTGCCATCGTTAAATCGGCTCTTTCTTTTTCGGTCATCCCTTTAAAAAAGATGGCCATCGTTAGGGCACTTACTTGATAATCTGGGATTGATCCATCTGTATAACCAGTAATAATAAAATTAATTTCTTCAGTTGATAGTTCGTGCCCGTCGCGTTTTTTCTCAATTAAGTCAACCATTCTCATCTTTATCACCACTTCGTTATAGTATTAGTCCATTTATTTTGCGATATCTTTTACAATTTCTTTTACGTATGAAAGGAAATCTGCTTTTACTTTTTCAGTTGTTTCCATAACTTCATCATGTGTTAACGGCTGATCTAAAATACCAGCTGCCATATTAGAAATACATGAAATACCAAGAACCTTCATTCCGCTGTGGCGGGCAACGATTACCTCCGGCACAGTCGACATTCCCACGGCATCACCGCCCATTCCGCGAATCATCCGAATTTCTGCCGGTGTTTCATATACAGGTCCGGGATTTCCGAAATAGACGCCTTCTTTGACATTAATGTTTAAACGGGCTGCAATCTCTCTCGCAGCGGCCCGTAAATCTTTGGTGTACGCCTCAGACATATCAGGGAAGCGGACACCGTGACGAGAATCATTTGGACCAATTAACGGATTCGTTCCCATATTATTAATATGGTCGGTAATTAGCATTAAATCACCTAGTTCAAAGCTTTCATTTACGCCGCCTGCTGCATTGGTAACAATCAGCATACCAACGCCCAGCTCTTTCATGACACGAACCGGGAAAGTCACCTTATCCATACTATATCCTTCATAGAAATGGAAACGGCCTTGCATGGCAACAACCTCTACCCCATTTAGTATTCCAAATACGAGCTGTCCGGCATGACCTTCAACTGTTGATACTGGGAAATCTGGTATCTCGTTGTATGGTATTTTAACAGGATTCTCAATTTCATCCGCTAAAACGCCAAGACCAGATCCTAAGATTAAGCCAATTTTTGGCGTATTAGCATACTTGGCTTTTAAAAAACCAGCAGCATTTTGGATTTTCTCTGTGTTCATCGCGTTATTCCCCCTTTAGTTCTTTTAAAAAGCTTTTACCGTAGTTCGGCATTTTCACATTAAAGTTTTCCGCGACGGTTGCCCCAAGGTCGGCAAAGGTTTCGCGTAAAGGAAGCTCTTTTCCTTCCGCCATACTCTTAGAGTAAACAAGCAATGGTACATATTCACGTGTATGGTCCGTGCCAGGCGCAACTGGATCATTTCCGTGGTCTCCGGTAATCATTAATAGGTCGTCTTCTTTCATTTTGGCAAACACTTCAGGCAGACGGGCATCATATTCTTCCAGCGCATGTCCATATCCTTCAGGGTCACGGCGATGGCCATATAACGCATCAAAATCAACAAGGTTGACAAAGCTGATCCCTGTAAAATCCATATCAAAGGTCTCAACAAGCTTATCCATTCCATCCATATTAGAAACCGTGCGTAAAGACTTAGTGACACCTTCGCCATCATAAATATCAGAAATTTTTCCAATAGCAATGACATCGAATCCTGAATCTTTTAATTCACTCATTACTGTTCGGTCAAACGGTTTTAAAGCGTAATCGTGACGGTTTGGTGTCCGTTTAAAGTTCCCTGGTTCTCCCAAGAATGGCCGAGCAATGATACGGCCAACCATGTACTTTTCATCGAGCGTTAATTCACGAGCAATTTTACAAATATTATAAAGCTCATCAAGTGGAACAATTTCTTCATGGGCAGCGATTTGAAGTACGGAGTCAGCTGACGTATAGACAATCAACGCGCCTGTTTTCATATGCTCTTCTCCAAGCTCAACAAGGATTTCTGTTCCGCTTGCAGGTTTATTGCCAATAATTTTTCGACCGGTGCGCTTTTCTAATTCAGAAAGCAGCTCTTCCGGAAAACCATCTGGGAATACGCGGAAAGGCGTTTGAATATTTAAGCCCATGATTTCCCAGTGCCCAGTCATCGTATCTTTCCCGTTAGAAGCCTCCATCATTTTTGTATAAAAAGCTAACGGCTTTGCTGCTTTTTCAATCCCCTTGATTTCACGGATATTGCTTAAGCCAAGCTTGCCCATATTTGGCATGTTAAGACCGTTCATTCTTTCGGCAATATGTCCAAAGGTATCCGCACCCTTGTCGCCAAACTTTTCTGCATCAGGTGCCTCCCCGATACCGACTGAATCCATTACGATGATAAAAATACGTTTATATGTACTTGCAGCCATCAATTCTTCCTCCTTTGTTAATAGAAAACGTTTGCAAATAAGACCACCATACCAATGTGCTGAGCAGGAAAATTCTCAAAGTACAAACCTTCTTACATTTTTAAAAAACAATGCGCAACGATATGTTGCCCTGTTGAAATGAGATTAACCAAAAAAAGTGAATTTATTTGTCAGAAGTCTGACATCTCTATTTTACTAAATCTCTGCAAAATTACAAGAAAAAAGCCGCCAAAATTTTCAGCTGCTTTTTAACATTTTTGTGAATGACCCCAAAAACTAGCATTCTCTTAAGCTCGCGGATGAAATTTACGATAAACATCCTTTAATCTGGTTTTTGTCACATTAGTATATATTTGTGTTGTTGAGATATCTGCGTGACCTAACATTTCTTGAACAGCTCTTAGATCCGCGCCATTTTCTAATAAATGTGTGGCAAAGGAATGCCGAAGGGTATGGGGTGTAAGCTCTTTTCCAATTCCAGCTTCGTTTGTTATCTTTTTTAAAATTTTCCAAAATCCTTGCCGGGTTAGTCGCCTTCCTTGGTGGTTTAGAAACAAAGCGTTATCGTGATGCTGTTTCGCAACAAAATGCGGCCTTCCACTTTCAAGAAATTGCTTGATGGCATCGGATGCTGTTTGTCCCAATGGAATGATGCGCTCTTTGCTTCCATTGCTGATACAACGGACAAAACCCATGGTGAGGTGGACATGTTCAATATCAAGGCCAATTAATTCGCTAACACGCATTCCTGTCGCATAAAGGAGTTCAAGCATTGCCTTATCCCTAAGGCCGTAATGGTCATTTTGCTTTGGCGCATCCAAAAGCTTCTCCACTTCCTGTAAACTCAATACTTTTGGAATCGACCTTTCATGTTTTGGCGGTTCGATAAGGACGGACGGGTCTTGCTCTGCTGCTTTATCCCGTAATAAAAATTGATGAAACGCCCGAATAGAGGCAACGTGTCTCGCTATTGTTTTTGAGGATTTCCCCTGTTCTCTTAAGAAGCTTAAAAACTGAACAATATGAACACGCTGTATATTATTTACATTCAGGATGGACTCCCTATTTTTTAAAAAATGAAGATAGTTTTTTAGATCCCGCTCGTAGGATGTAATTGTATTGTTAGCTAAACCTTTTTCAGCTAGCAGGTATTGCAAAAAATTCCTTAATTGATCTTCCATCGCATTTACTCCCCATTTAAATAAAACAACATCAGCCGATCCAACAAGGAAGAACTTTTTTCATTTACTGCATTCGAGACCTTTACCGCAGATCCTTCCGGTTCATCATAGCGATGATAATTTTGATATTCTTCAGATACCCACATGATACCATAATAAAAGAGAATCGTGCATCCAGTGAATATTATAAAAACCTTTAAGGTTTTTAGTGTAGCTTTGATAAAAGAAATCATCATACTTCCCCCATATATTCGTTTATCTATTTAAAGGTATGCCAAAATGTACAAGTTTTATACCTTTTCATAGGGAAAAGAGGGAATTTACTTGTAAAATAAAAAGCCCTTTATCATTAAAAGGACTTGGTATTCGTTATTCGGTTTTTTCTTCCTCATTATCTTTATCCTGACAACGGTAACAAATCCCATGAAAGGTTAGGCGATGATCTTTTATTTTAAAATTCCATCTTCGTTCAACGACTTCTTCCACATCTTCAAGTAAATCTTCTTGAATTTCATCAACGGCACCACATTCAATGCAAACAAGATGATGATGGAAGTGGGCGGCGCCTTCCTGGCGAAGATCGTAACGGGAAACCCCATCACCAAAATTAATTTTATCGACAATTTTTAATTCTGTTAGTAATTCCAGTGTCCGATAAACAGTTGCTAAACCAATTTCTGGCGATTTTTCTTTTACAAGGAGGTACACATCTTCCGCACTTAAATGATCCTCTTCATTTTCTAGCAACACTCGAACGGTTGCTTCACGCTGAGGTGTTAGTTTATAACTTGCTGAATGCAGCTGTTTCTTAATTCTTTCAATTCTAGTTTCCATCCTGAGGTCCCTCCCTCGCCACTGTTAATTCTCATTATAACAGATGAGAAAAGAGATTCAAAATAAAATTATTACAAAAAAGAGTTTATAATATATATTATTTAATAATCACTTTAAACTTGCTGTACTAATGATCGTTTTCATTAACCATGGTGATAGATAAGCTTCAATCCCAGATGCTGCCGAAATAAAAACCACTGCTACAAACAAAGCGAGAATATAACCTTTGAAGAACGGCAGGATGGGCTGTGCATATTTTTTCATAAATTGCTGTTTAATCATTCTCATAGAGAAGATGACTGAGAATGCTGCCATTAGAATAAACACGGGAATGATAATTAAATTTTGCGGCAGGATCGAGACAAATGCTAGCATAAAGCCATTCCAGCCCATTTGGCTTACTAGAAAACCTACCGTAAACCCGACTACCATTCCTTTAATAAACAGAAGAATGAGAATCACAGGCAGCCCGATTATGGAGACTCCCAACACCCAGATAAGCCCAATAAATTTACTATTATGGAGAAAGCTTTGTAAAAACAAGTCATTGTCTTCTGTTACTTTCCCATCAGAAACTTGGCCAAAGAATTGCGATAAATAATAGAATAAATCTTCCTTTTGGGTAATGCTCATGCTATTTACTACAATAGCCCCAAAGATGACTCCCATTAAAAATAAAACAACAATAAACAAAAAAATTGAGGAATGCTCACGGAAATAACTAGCGGCATTGGACTGGTACAAGCGTTTTTTCATCTGCGTATCCTCCTATTATTCCAAATCAGTTATTACATTCTATGCCAGTCTAGTTATTCTATGACCATATTTTAATAGATTTCATTTAAAAACCCGATAGCCAAATGCTATCGGAAATATCATTTTTTAATCGGTGATTTTCCCATATTTCCCGCCGCCGCCGGCTGCTAGGTTTACTTTTCCTTCTCTAGCTTTCATAATAAGGTCAGCAATTTTATCGGGAACAACTTCTTTTAATGCTGCAAATGGCACTTCATGAAGAATCGCCATTTCACTGCCAAAATGATTGACCAGTTTCTCCAGCAATTTCGGTCCCAAGCCCGGGATAAACTCGAGCGGCACTTGGTGAACATAGGGAGGGCGCCCTTCTGGACTTGAGTCTGCCGTCTTCAGTTCAAGAATTCGGTCGGCTACCCCTTTAATAATTTTTTTATTTCCACAAAGAGTACATATTTGATCGTCATTAGTTGCAGGATTTAGACATTCCGCACAAACGGTTTTGTGATATTTGCCAAGGTATGGATCAAGTCCATAATTGGCAACAATTTTCCGTCCATCTTCACCTTTTAATGCTTTTTGTAATTCAAGGAATGTTGGTTCCCGCATCGCAATCACCTGATATTCACGGGCTATTTTCGCAAGCGAATGGGCATCCGAATTGGTTACAAAGGAATAATCGTGTAATTCTTTAATCTGGTCTGCCATTTCGGTATTTGAGCTTAATCCAAGTTCAATCCCATCGATCAAATCAGGGTCCAACACTTCTGTCAGCGACCGGTTGACCCCTTTGCCATATAAACTTTTAAATGGCGTGAAGACATGGGCAGGAATGAAGATGCCGCCAAGTTCTTTTACTTTATTTTGTAAAATAAGCCCTGTCACATAAATCCTTTGTGAACTCAATTGAATATTTTTCAAATGACCTGAAAGCCAGGAGGAAAATTCCCTCATAACGGTAAGATTCGGAAAATAACAAAGCAGATGTATCGGACCGTTACACCCTTCATCATATATCTCTAGTTCTGAACCAGGGATGACCGTTAAATCACCAAATACTAAACCGCCATCAGGGTGTTCGACGATTTCTCCGCTATCAATCAGGCTTTCCATTTCAAGGATGACTTCTGGTGAATGGCTGTCGATAATCCCTACCATATTAAGCCCTTTTTCATGGCGGGCATGTTCAATGATATTCGTAAACGTCAATGACTTGGCCCCAGTGATTTTTACCGGCTTGCCTGTCCAGGTTCGGCCAATGTGAATATGTAAATCTACATAGTAACGATTCATTTGTTTTTCAACGCCTCTTGTAATTGTAAGTATTGAACAGCAAAAATGGTTTTCGCATCATAGATCTTTTGTTCCTTTACATATTGTTCCGCCTCATCAAGTGTTAATTCCTCAAGATTGACAAACTCATCTTCGTCAAGAGCGGCAGCATTTTCTTTTTTTGTAAGTCCTGTTGCTAAATAGACATGGACGATTTCATCGGCAAATCCCGGTGAAGTATAAAAGGAAGTTAATAATTCAAGACTTTCACATTCATAACCCGTTTCTTCCTCTAATTCGCGGCGAGCGCAAAGGGCCGGTTCTTCGCCTTTTTCAAGTTTTCCTGCCGGGATTTCCACAATCGTTCTTTCCAGCGCTTTACGATATTGTTCAACCATTAAAACTTTGTTGTCAGCTGTAACAGCCAAAATAGCGACAGCCCCCGGATGTTTAATGATTTCACGTTTCCCCTGTTTACCATTTGGCAGTTCAACATCCTGTAAATGAAGACTGATAATTTTTCCTGAAAAAATTTCTTCACTTCGGATCGTTTTTTCCTCAAGTTTGGTCATAATGATCTCTCCTGTTCTTTCCATTTAGATCTTGTCATACATTTTATCATACTTTATTTGGAGGGGTAGCGGATGAAGGTGTATGTGCATGAGAAAGGAATTATCCTTGTTGGCAAAGGTTGGGAGATGCTGCAAAAGCTTAAGGAATATAACAAAGACTATGTTTTCGTCACCGATTGGGTTCAAAATGTTACGGAAAAATAATGCCTGACATTTGTAGTCTGCCCCTTACTTTCGTAAAATTATAGAAAAAGGACGGGGTGATTTTTTGAAGAAGAGAAGGTTGGGGAATTCAGATTTGTATGTAAGCGAGTTAGGACTTGGCTGTATGTCTATTGGTACGGAAGAGAAATCGGCACAGCGAATCATCGAGGCAGCTCTTGAGGAAGGCATCAATTATTTTGATACAGCCGATTTATATGATTTTGGTGATAATGAAAAAATTGTTGGCCAGGCGTTAAAGGATGTCCGGGAGCAGGTCATTATTGCAACAAAGGTCGGGAATCGCTGGAACGAGGATCGGAGCGGCTGGGCATGGGACCCTTCCAAGGCATACATAAAGGAAGCTGTGAAAAACAGCTTAAATCGGCTTGGGACTGACTACATTGACCTTTATCAATTACACGGGGGCACAATTGAAGATCCGATTGATGAAACAATTGAAGCATTTGAAGAATTGAAAGCGGAAGGATTTATTCGTTATTATGGGATTTCATCGATTCGCCCTAATGTGATAAGGGAATATGTTGAGAAATCTGGCATTGTGTCTGTGATGATGCAATACAGTATTTTAGACCGACGTCCAGAAGAAGCAGTGCTGCCGATGCTTCAGGAATATGGTATTAGCGTTGTCACACGCGGTCCGCTTGCCAAGGGACTATTAAGTGATAAACTGTTAGAAAAGGCTTCTGAAAAGGGCTACCTAGATTATAATTATGAGGAGCTGCGAACCGTTTTGCCTATGTTAAAAGAAAAAGCAGCGAGAACTCGTTCATTTACAGAAGTTGCCCTTCAATATAATTTGGCCAATCCTGTGGTGGCTTCGGTTATAGCCGGCGCAAGCAGTCCAGAACAAATTAGGAGTAATGCAGAGGCGGTTCGAAGCCAGCCTCTATCGGATGAAGAGGTTGCTGTGATTAAAGAGTTAACGAAGGCAAGTATTTATAAAGAGCATCGTTAAAAAGGAGGGCAAATAGCTCTCCTTTTCTATTTAAATTCTTTCCAATTCATCCCGCTCTCGTTTAAAAGCTCCTCAAATGATTTGTTCTTTTCCTTTAATCGGCGTTCTTCCCGTTTTCGCTGCTCTTCCGCTTCTTTTCTTCTCTCTTCCTCAGCCTTAAGCTGGTCTTGCTGCTCTTTTAATTGCTTTATTAAGATTGGATCAATCAAATCTTTAAGCGTTACCGCCGATTCTTCTTTTTTTGGTTTAGATTGATTTTGTTGTCTCTTTTGTTTTTTTATTCTAAACGCCTCCATAATAGAAATTTCGTTCTATTATACCATTTTACTTAGTCATCCTAATATTAAAAGGCTGTGTTAAAAGAGAATGTTGATTTCCGTTCCAGGCGCGAGCGGTTCGCGGGGCGGGCGGTGAGCCTCCTCGGCGCTAAAGCGCCTGCGGGGTCTCACCTGTCCCGCTGCTCCCGCAGGAGTCTCGCGCCTTCCACTCCAACCAACATTGTGTCCAAAATCAACAATGTGCCTTAACACAGCCTATTAAAAAAGGCAGACTGTCTTATTAGTGCAGCCTGCCTTAACTATTAGAAAGCTTCTAATTTAACCTTTTCGTCCACTTCCAATGCGGCTTCTGTCGATTTAACAACATCTTCAACTGTATAGCCACTGGCCACTTCGACAAGCCTTAGTCCGGAATCGGTAACATCCATGACCGCGCGCTCAGTGATAATCCGGTTGACTACCCCTTTTCCCGTTAACGGCAGGGTGCATTGTTTTAAGATTTTCGATTCACCTTTTTTATTTACATGCTCCATTATGACAATGATTTTCTGGGCTCCGTGGACAAGGTCCATAGCACCGCCCATCCCTTTTATCATCTTACCGGGAATCATCCAGTTTGCCAGGTCGCCAGTTTCGGATACCTCCATGCCGCCAAGAATCGCTAGATTGACATGTCCGCCGCGAATCATTGCAAACGATTCAGCGCTATCAAAATAAGCTGCCCCGCTAATTGCCGTCACTGTCTCTTTCCCGGCATTAATTAAATCGGGATCAACCTCATCCATCTGAGGATACGGACCAATACCGAGGAGACCATTTTCTGATTGCAGGACAACCTGCTTATTTTCAGTTATATAATTGGCAACGAGGGTTGGCATCCCGATGCCTAGGTTTACATAATAGCCGTTTTCTATCTCTTTCTCTGCTCTAATTGCAATTCTTTCTCTGACTGAAGCCTTATCATTTGCCATTAATTTTTCTCCTTTCCCCCACTCTATTTTTTTACTGTTAATCTTTCAATTCGTTTTTCCTGTTTTCCTTCGATAATTGTCTGAACATAAATACTTGGCGTGTGAATAAAATTCGCATCCAGTTCGCCAACTTCATATAGCGTTTCCACTTCGGCAACCGTCACTTTTCCGGCTGCCGCAATCATCGGATTGAAATTCCGTGCTGTTTTGTGATAAACGAGATTTCCCATTTTGTCGCCTTTCCATGCCCTCACCAAACTAAAGTCGGCCGTTAAGGCTTCTTCCAAAAGGTATTCCCGTCCGTTAAAAATTTTTGTTTCTTTTCCTTCGGCAATCGGTGTTCCTACTCCTGCCGGTGTATAAAATGCTGGGATCCCGGCCCCGCCTGCCCGAATTTTTTCAGCCAGTGTGCCTTGCGGCGTCAATTCTACTTCGAGTTCCCCCGTTAATACCTGTCTCTCAAACTCTTTATTTTCACCCACATAGGAGCCAATCATTTTTTTGATTTGTTTATTGTTTAATAGAAGCCCAAGACCCCATTCGTCAATCCCGCAGTTATTAGAAATAACTGTTAAATCCTTCACGCCTTTTTCTGCTAAGGCTAGTATTAGGTTTTCAGGAATACCGCACAACCCGAATCCGCCAACCATTAATGTAGCCCCATCCTGAATATCAGCAACCGCATCCTGGAAGGATGTACAAATTTTCTTCATTTTGCTTTCTCCCCCTCAAATTAAAGGTATTACGCTAGTTCAACAATCGTTGCTACCCCTTGGCCCCCGCCAATACAAAGTGTTGCCAGGCCAACGTTCGCTTTTCTTCGGTTCATTTCATGAATTAACGTGACAAGTATTCTCGCGCCGCTGGCTCCGATTGGATGGCCGAGTGCAATCGCGCCGCCATTCACGTTTAGGATGTCTTTATTAAAATGGAGCTCACGGTCAACCGCCAGCGATTGTGCCGCAAAAGCTTCGTTCGCCTCGATTAATTGCAAATCCTCGATTGAAAGGGATGCCTTTTCCAATGCTTTTCTCACAGCCGGCACCGGCCCGATGCCCATGATACTTGGATCTACACCCGCACTTGCATTTGCTTTGATCGTTACTAACGGCTTTAGACCTAATTCTTCCGCCTTTTTCTTACTCATTACCACAAGAGCAGCTGCCCCATCGTTAATTCCAGAGGCACTACCTGCCGTCACACTGCCATCCTTTTTAAAAGCTGGTCGCAATCCGGCCAATTTTTCCGCCGTTGTTCCTTTTTTCGGGTATTCGTCGGTTGCAAAAACGATTGGCTCCCCTCTGCGCTGTGGAATCACAACCGGAACAATCTCATCTTTAAATTTACCTTCCTCGATTGCTTTGACGGCCTTTTCCTGACTCCATGCTGAAAATTCGTCCTGCTCTTCCCTCGTAATTGAATATTTATCTGCTAGGTTTTCAGCGGTAATCCCCATGTGATAATCATTAAACACACATGTGAGTCCGTCTGAAGTTAGCGTGTCGACTAATTTTTGATCGCCCATTTTAAAGCCGTCACGGGCATTTTTTAGCAGATACGGTGCCTGGCTCATATTTTCCATCCCGCCAGCGACGACAATATCGGCGTCTCCTGCCAAAATTGCTTGTGTTGCAAGGTGCACAGCCTTTAATCCCGAACCGCAAACTTTATTAATCGTCATCGAGGAAACGCTTTCAGGAATCCCCGCTTTCATTGCGGCCTGCCTTGCCGGGTTCTGGCCCAGCCCTGCTTGAAGAACATTCCCCATGATGACTTCATCAACTTGATCCGGCCTTACTCCAGCCTGTTCTAATGCCCCTTTAATCACTGTTCCGCCTAATTCAGGTGCAGATACATTTTTTAAACTGCCGTTAAAATTCCCAAGTGCAGTTCGAACGGCACTGACTATCACTACTTCTGTTTGGCTCATTACGTTCTCCCCTTCATCCGTCTTTACCTTTACTACTTCTAGTAAAAACACAGAAATCCTCTTATTTTGTCAAAATTTCTATAATTCTTGATTTTTTAAAATTAATACCACTACAATGAAAGTATGAACATTGGAGGGGGAAAATGATGTTTACTTTACCTAAAAAAGTAACGATTATCGAGGTCGGTCCGCGTGACGGACTGCAAAATGAGAAGTTATTCGTACCGACTGAGATAAAAAAACAATTTATCGCTGGGTTAAGAAATGCGGGACTTCAGGAAATGGAGCTGACTTCATTCGTGTCACCGAAATGGGTGCCGCAAATGGGGGATGCTGCGGAAATTGTGGCCGATTGCCTTGATCAAAATTCACGTGACATTGTCTTAGCTCCAAATCGCAAAGGGATTGAGAGGGTCTATTCCACCGATTGCCGGGCTGTTGCCGTATTTGTAGGTGTCAGCAACAGCTTTAATTTGAAAAATATCAACAAAACAACGCAGGACAGTCTGGAAGAATTGAAGCCCATTATCCATGAACTGAAAGAAAAGAATTATTTTGTCCGCGCCTGTATTTCGACAGCGTTTTATTGCCCTTATGAGGGGAAAATCAATGAAAGCCATACAGTAAAGCTTTGCCGTGAATTTGTCGAAGCGGGTGTTGATGAATTAAGCGTGGCCGATACGATTGGGATGGCGGCGCCGAATGAATCGTATTCCTTATTTTCCAAATTAAAAGCGGAATTCCCAGCAACCCTTTTAACCGCCCATTTTCATGATACCCGTAAGCTTGCCCTTGCGAATATCCTGGCTTCTTTGCAGGCGGGAGTCGACAGGCTTGATACATCTGCCGGCGGGCTTGGCGGCTGTCCATTCGCGCCTGGGGCCAGTGGAAATGCTGCGACAGAGGATGTTGTTTACATGCTTGAGCGGATGGGTATCAATACATCTGTTGATCTTAATAAGTTAATGGATGCCGTTGAAATCGTGCGCCCTCATCTTTCAAGGCCAATTGAAACCGGCTATTATCAACTTCATGGTCAAACGGTTTAGATTTATTTTTTCTTGAATAATCAATCTTCTAGTAATCCATCTTATTAAATGAGACCAGCTTGAAGGGAGACTAAGATGATGAGCCAGAAACGTGATAAAGGATCCAGTCAACAAGGAAAAAACTATGCAGACACAGCAGGCGGTGGAAAGCGGATGATTGCCGCTGAAGAACTCGAAAAGGCACTCCACCCAACGAAACGACAGAATTCAGAGCAGTAAATTTTTCCTCAAAACTAGGGAAGCCGCTCATTGATGCCAGCGGCTTTTTTCATGCTAACACATGGGCGGATCGAACTTGTTTTTCATATCCTATATAATTATTACCTCGGGAGGTGTCCTTTAATTGAAGAAGGCATTTCGAGCCCTGTTTATTTTGTTATTCTTTTGGTTTTTGCTTGCAGTGTACTTTACAAACCGTGTTATGTATATGAAAAAGAAGGATGAGGAATTTATTTTAAGGCGGGAAAAGGAAGCTGGCAGGTATAATCCCGATGAGTTTGAATCCCTTCTAAAGCGAGAGGTTGATATCCCTTCCCCATTTGGTTATACAATTAAAGCGGTTCTTGTGGAACCGCACGATTCCAACCGCTATATCATAATTTCACATGGTGTGACGGAAACGAAAATTAATTCAATTAAATATGCGAACCTGTTCTTAGAGCGCGGATTTAATGCCCTGATCTATGATCATCGACGTCACGGGGAATCCGGCGGAAAAACGACCAGCTTCGGTCACTATGAAAAATTCGATTTAAAAACGGTTGTTGACTGGCTTAAAAAAGAGAAAGGACCTGAACTTGAACTGGGGATACATGGCGAATCGATGGGGGCGGCTACGATGCTGTTATATGCTGGGCTGCTTGAAGACGGGGCAGACTTTTATATTGCGGATTGCCCATTCTCTGATTTTAAGGAACAGCTTGCTTATTTAATTAAAAAAGACTTCAAGCTCATCCCCGGTCTTTTACTTCCGATTGGCGATGCTCTCTTGCGCTTACGCGATAAATATTCGATTCGAAATGTCTCACCGATTTCGGTTATTGAAAATATCAAACATCCGGTTCTGTTTATTCACAGCCAAAAGGATGATTTTATTCTCCCCTCCATGACAAAAGACTTATTTGAGCACAAAAAAGGCCCTAAAATGCTCTATCTTGCAGCTAACGGGCGGCATGCCCAGTCTTTTAACGAAAACAAGGGGGATTATGAACGGGTTATTGATGAATTTTTGCAGAAATATGTTGATCATGCTTTACCTAGTTAAAAGACAGACTGTCCGATTGAGGTCAGTCTGTTTTTTCTTTTATTATTAAGCTCATGTGTCCATTTAAGATTTGCTGCGGACTTTTTAATTGAAAGCAATTTGTTGTTTGCGAAAAATCAATTTTCATTTGCTCATCGAAAAAAACCATTTTTGATTTTTCAAGATAAACCGTTTTGTCATTTGTTTCAATCGCGATTTCATCATCTTCTACTTCCGGAACAAACCACAAAGCCACTACCCCGTTTACAGCACAGCCACAGCCGTCCGTATCATATTTTAACTTTAAATAACCTTCCCGGCCATCCGTTCTTTCGTTGATTTTCTTTACCGCTTCCACTGTTATGTTAATTTCCACGTTTAAAGCCCCCTCATTCGGAATATGATGATTGTATCACAGATTTTTGGAGCAGCTTCTTTTTTTGCTTGCAGTCTTTTGTTTGCATTTTCCTCTTATACCAGTTAATCTCAAAGATAATACGAATAATTTTAAAAGGGGGGCTCTTTATGTCAAAAGTTCAAATCAAAGTAAATGATAACGGTTCATTAAGAATTTCAGGTGATGTGGAGCTGCTAGATGGCGAGGGTAATGTCTATACAACAAAGCCATCCTTTTCCCTGTGCCGCTGTGGACGGTCTAATAATAAACCGTTTTGCGACGGCTCGCATAAAGGGAATTTTGAATCTCAAGTTCGGGTTCCTAAAGAAGAATAGGGTAAATGTGAGCGGCTTTCCGATTTGGGGCCGCTCTTTTTACACATCTGTCAGCCGGATGTCGGCAATCGCATTAATCGGAATTCGGTGCACTTCTTCAAAGCGATCAACGACATGAAGCCTTTGTGACAGTTCATCCCAGTAATGAATTTTTCCAATCACGATTTCATAATTCCGGTTTCGGTAATGGGTAATCGTGACGAACTGATCAAATTCAATCGCTTCAGATAAGGTTTCGTTCATGAGCTCTAACTGCTGTTCATCCATTTCCTTTTTCTGTTCGTAGCCGTCTTCTTTTACCCAATCCCTGAGCAATTTCACATGCTCAGGAAGCATCATTGACGTCCATTTGATTCTGCCGCGGTCGCGAATCATACGCCTCTACCTCCTTCTGTCCAGCTCCAGCGCCTAGGGGCAAGGCGCTTCCGCTTTTCTTGCTACCTTTTATGTCCGCCAACGAGTGTTGCCCGGTGCTTAGCCGTTCCTGCAGCCGTATAAGATACAGCGCGCAGCAGGGAACCTGAGCCGAAGCGCCTGCGGACAGAATCAACCACATAGCCAAGCTCCCTCCTCTTATAGGCACCCATATCAAACAGATCGAGCTGAAGCTCGTGGTCGTCGACAATATTACTGATGGCAATCGAAATCTGCCGGACTGTCTTTCCAGTATAATGCTCATGAAACAATTCAAGGCAGACGCGGTAAAGCTCCATCGTCACATTTGTCGGCTGCTGGATTGATCTGGAGCGATGAAAACCGCCGCCAAATTCATCTTGGCTGTAGCCGACCCCGAGACTAATCGTTCTCCCAGCCTTTCGATGTGTCCGTGCTCTTCGGGCGACCTCTTCACACATTTCTAAAATAACTGCCTTAATTTCTTCTTCCTTTTTATAATCCCTTAACAGAATTTGGCTTTTTCCAAAGCTGATTTGCCCTTGGATGATTGGTGCCCCCAAATCGGAGAGGTCCACGCCCCAGGCATGATGATAAAGCTGGTTTCCCATGATGCCGAATTTTTTCTCCAGCTTTTCTAAATCATAGCGGGCCAGCTGGCCAACCGTAAAAATGCCCATCCCGTTTAATGTTTTTTCGACACGCCTGCCGATTCCCCACATTTCCCGGAGCGGTGATACGCTCCAAAGCTTCGTCTGAACATCTGCATACGTCCATTCCTCCACTCCTTTTTTCTTGGCATCGAGGTCAAGGCAAAGCTTTGCAAGTAACATATTAGGGCCAATTCCAACTGCACACGGAAGCTGAAATTCCCGCTCAATATCATCCTTTATTTTTCGAGCAATCGTATGAGCATCCCCCCACAAATCAATTGCACCATCCACTTTAATGAAGCTTTCGTCAACGCTATAGACATGAATAGCTTCTTTTGGCACATAGCGGTTAAATACACGAGAAATTTCGGTTGCAATCCGCAAATACGTTGCCATTTTCGGCTCGACAACTTGAATTCGTGGATCATTGGGAATCTCAAACAGCCGTGAGCCGGTTTTGATGCCAAATTCTTTTTTTAGCCGCGGTGAAGCGGCAAGCACGATGCTTCCCTGCCTCTCCTTGTTACCAGCAACTGCTAAATAGCAATTCAAAGGGTCGAGACCTTCCATGACAGCGGAACAGCTTGCATAGAAGCTCTTCATGTCCACACATAAAATTTTGTTTTTTGGTAACAGATTGTAATCAACCATGACTTTTCACCCTCAAGGCTTAAATATCGAACATTCGTTCCTTATCATTATATACATATCTTAAGCGAATATTCGTTCGTATTCAATGGAAATTTTTTGATGGGTTTTCAATCATAAAAAAAGATATAATGATCGGAGAGGTGCATATGATGGAGAAAAAACTTGTGATCAAAATGATTAGGAATTGTCTTAAACAGTACTACGAAGCGGATTCAATGCCGATTGGTGATAAAGATTTAGATGAGCTGACACAGCGGATTTTTCAAATAAAAGAAGACGAACCTACCGCGGATTTATTTGATATTGTAAACGATACGGTGTATGAGTTTTTAGCGAATTGACCTGATCGAGACGGGGGCAGGCACCAAATTTCCATACAAAAAGCTGCCGTGCCAAGGCAGCTTTTCATTTATTTAGAATTAAGCATTCGTTTCCCTATCCGCTCAAACAGCCGTGGAAACAGAACGTAAACAACGCTCCCCATGTTCATCCAGCGCGGCAAATTGATTTCCCGCGTTTTCGTCAGCATTCTGTCTGTGACCTTACGTGCGACGTATTCAGGCTGGAGCATGTACCGCTGTACATTTTTTACATAAGTGCCTTGTTCATCGGCAATGGTAAAAAAATTGGTGGCAATTGGCCCAGGATTCACGGATGTCACTTGCACATTGAAATCAGCAAGCTCCATCCGCAGTGAATTCGTATAGCCAAGTACGGCATGCTTCGTGGCGGAATAAACACTCGATTTCGGCGTAGCAATTTTCCCTGCCTGGGAAGCAATATTAATAATATGACCAAAGCGCCGTGCGCGCATCTTAGGCAAAACTAAACTTGTGCATGCCATCAATCCAACCACATTCACTTCAAACATCCCTTTGATTTCGTCGATTGAAGCTTCATGGGCTTCACGAAATACCCCAAAGCCGGCATTATTCACCAGGATATCAATGTCCCCGATTGTATCAAAAATCCGCTGAAAAACTGCCTCAACCTGATTCGTATCTGACACATCGAGCTGAAAAACATCCACATTGACCCGATACTTTTGCTGCAAGACGGACTGAAGCTGCTTCAGCTTGTCGATGCTCCGTGCCAGCAAAACAAGATTAGCTCCACGTGCCGCACAAAGCTTGGCAATTTCCGCACCAATTCCACCGGATGCACCGGTAATTACAATATTCTTCGCTTTTAAACGGTCCTTAACCATATGAACACCCCATCCAAGCCGGCCCCGTTCTCCTTAATGCTTAGCATAATAAAGCACGGGTTGACTATGCTTACTACTAATTTCCCCGATAGAAGCTAAATAGTCAAGCTGCGCCACTGTTTCTGATATCGTTAATAACGGTTCTCGTTGATAGACAGACGGAAATAGGCGTTTGCAAATCTCAAAAACGGTAAGTGGCTCTTCTTTCAGCCAATTTTTGACCTTCATTGCCCGTTCATGCTGGTGCAAAAGCCTTTGTTCTATCAGCTCTTTTAACTGAAAAACCTCCTTGCCATGTCCTGTATAGACGAACTGAATAGGGTACGACAACAGCTTCTTCATCGAATCATTATGCTGCAGCTGCGGCTTCGGTCTTTCTTGTTCACCAGGTACCGGCGGCTCGAGTAATGGATTGGGTGAAATATGGGCTAAGATTAAGTCTCCGCCAATCAATATTCCATCTTCCTCCCGGAAAAGCGCAATTTGACTTTGAGCGTGACCGGGTGTTTCAAGTACCTGCCACTCACTTAACCTAGGTGGGTTCATCCCCTCAACAAGATGTCCTGTCAACGATCGGTTACAGGAATACTTCAGCGTGTTTCGTAACTTAGAAAGAAACGGGAAATATTCCGCAGGCAGGCCAAACTCCTGAAAACGCTCTTTGAAAAAAGCTTCTTGTTCTTCGAAGAAGGCTTCCGTGGGATGGATCCATCGTTCATTCAGTGGATGCCCATAAACCTCCAATGAGTCTGGGAAAAAATCGAGCATCCCGGCATGGTCAGGGTGATGGTGAGTAAGGACCACTTGCTCGATATCGTTAGGGCTTAAATCCAATTCAGCCAGCTGCTCGGTAAGTGAGTTCCAGGACTCTTCCGTTTTCACGCCAGCATCAACAAGCGTTAACCGCTCTCCTTTAATTAAATAGGCATTTACATCCCCAACAGGAAAAGGTGTCGGTAAGGTTATTTTAGCTATTCCGTCTTTCCATTCTGCCATTCAAAAAACTCCTAACATTATTGTTGTATATAGAAATCCTATGAACAATTTTTGACAGTAACTATATAAATTAAAGTGTAGCGATTTTTTCACCAATTGTCATTATTCCTGCATAACTTTTTAGAAAAAATAAAAAATTCATACTATTTACCACTTGACAGACAAGCTGTTTTTCAAGCATAATCACAATTAAAATTTAATTCGTTAAAGCGATGAATAAGACTAGTAAATGAGAAATGGCGAAAGAGAGTGAAGTTCAGGCGGCTGAAAGACTTCACCGCCCTCTTAATCATTGAACCTACCTTAGGAGCAGTTAGGAAAACCTAACGTAATCCCACGTTATCGGGAGTCGAGTGAACCCAGATTATTTTTTAATAATCAGGGTAAATGAAGGTGGTACCGCGGAAGTTAGACCTTTCGTCCTTTTTGGATGAAGGGTCTTTTTGTATTTATAAAGAAAAGCTCAGGCCTCAAGACACTGAAAAGAAAAAAGGAGGATTTTTCATGAAAAAGATTGCGATTGTTGGTGCGGGTTCGATGGCAGAAGCGTTCATTTCAGGGATTCTAGAAAATGGTCTAATCAATCGAAACAATATTTGGGTAACCAATCATTCAAATGAAAAAAGGTTAGCGGGTCTTAAAGAACGGTATGGCGTTCGCAGCACCTACGATTTAAATACCCTATTTGAAGGTGCAGATATTGTTATGTTAGCAATGAAGCCAAAGGACGCAGACTCAGCCATCGAAATGATTCGCGAGCACCTGACCGAGCAAATGCTAGTCGTTTCCGTATTAGCAGGTGTTTCCATAAATACCATCGAAACATTAGCAAGAAAATCACTTTCGATCGCAAGGGCGATGCCTAATACTTCTGCTGCGGTCGGAAAATCGGCGACTGCCATTGCCGTAAATAGCCGTATCACCAATCATCAGTTAGAAACAACGAAGCAGCTCTTTGGAACCGTAGGATTAGCAAGGTTTGTAGAGGAAGAACAGCTAGATGCTGTAACAGGACTATCCGGGAGCGGACCTGCCTATATTTATTATCTCATCGAGGCAATGGAAAATAGCGCAGCCGAGATTGGTTTAGAAAAGGAAATGGCGAAGGAACTCATTGTACAGACACTGATTGGAGCAGCAGAAATGGTGAGAAACTCCCCGAAATCATCTGAGCAATTACGTCTAGATGTAACAAGTCCAGGCGGAACCACTGAAGCCGGCATTCGAGTGCTGGAGGAACACAGGGTGAAGCAAGCATTCATTTCTTGTATTCAAGCAGCCACGGCCCAATCGAAAAAGATGGGAAGCACCTTAGAAGCGCTGCTCAAGGTTGGAAAGTCCTCTTAAAAAGTGGTATGTTTGCCTCTCTTTACCTTAAACTAAACATAAGCTATTTAATTACAGGTAAAAAGGGCTGAGAAAATGGAAATCATTCTAATTGTTTTATTCACATTGGGCATTCTTGTATGGCTCGTTTTTCTTTTCGATGCGCTAATTGGGTTACGGCATTTAGATGCTCTTGAAAAAGAGCCAGAACTCGAAACAGGGCCGTTATTATCGGTAATCGTGGCAGCGCGAAATGAAGAAAACCAAATTGGTGCAAGTGTCCATAGTCAGTTGAAGCAAACCTATCGACATATCGAATGGATCCTCGTCAATGACCGTTCCACCGATGACACCGGGAAATTAATGGACGAATTGCAAGGAGAAGACCAACGGGTAAAAGTACTTCATATCAATGAATTACCTGAAGGCTGGCTAGGTAAGAATCACGCCTTGTATAAAGGAACACTTCAAGCTTCAGGCAAATGGCTATTATTTACGGATGCGGATGTGAGATTCGAAGAAGAAGCATTTGCGAAGGCGCTGCATTACTTTGAAAGATACGAGCTAGACCTTTTAACCGCAGCCCCCAATTTAAGCGCGAACCGTTTTTGGCTGAAATCGTTTGTTGCCTTTTTTCTTTTTGGATTTTCCTATTTTAAGCGTCCATGGATGGCAAACAATCCAAATTCGAAGATTGGAACTGGAATTGGCGCATTCAATCTTGTTTCCAAGGAGGCTTATGAATCCTTTGGCACGCATGAAAAAATAAAAATGAGACCGGATGATGACCTGCAGCTGGGAATGAAAATGAAAAAGGCAGGCTGCCGTCAACGAATTGTTACAGCGCTCCAATTAATTGAGGTTGAATGGTACGGTAGTTTGAAACAGGCATTTGTTGGCCTTGAAAAAAATACATTCGCTGGATTAAACTATCGAATTAGTATGGTATTCTTTTCGATTTTCGGAGTGTTTATCACCAATGTCCTCCCGTTTCTGACCATTTTTTCCACAAACAAAACGATTGTCCTTTTAAGCATAGGGAATATTGTGGCGAGCGGAATTCTTTACGTTGTCATCATTAAAAGAATGACGCTTTTCTCCCCTGCCTTGTTTCTTGTTTTACCGATTACAGCATTACTATTTATCTATTCGATTATCCGGGCAAGCTACCTTACGTTTAAACGTGGCGGGATTGTTTGGCGAGGAACAACCTACCGTTTAAGTGAGTTAAGGGAAAAAGAATAAAAAGCAGGAACACTGATTATTTTTTTACCATTTGTTATACTATAGCTGGTTAATTAATGACAGGAGGTTTATCAAATGGCCGCAAAATTATTTTCACCCTATACGATAAAAGGCTTGACGTTAAAAAACAGAATTGTCATGTCGCCGATGTGCATGTATTCCAGCCATAACGAAGACGGGCATGTACAAAACTGGCACCACACCCACTACACATCGAGAGCAGTCGGTCAAGTTGGTCTCATTATTGTCGAAGCAACAGCGGTAACACCCCAAGGCAGGATTTCACCTCAGGATTTAGGCATCTGGAGTGATGACCATGTTGAAGGCTTTCAGGAGCTCGTTGGACTAATGAAAGAACATGGTGCTAAAACGGGGATTCAACTCGCCCACGCAGGCCGGAAAGCTGTATTAGAAGGCGAAATTATCGCCCCTTCTGCAATCGCCTTTAATGAAAAAATGAAAACGCCTAAGGAAATGACAACGGCAGATATCGCCGAAACGGTTGAAGCTTTTAAAAAAGGAGCTGACCGGGCCGCAAAAGCTGGTTTTGATGTGATTGAGATTCATGGTGCCCACGGGTATTTAATTAACGAATTCCTCTCACCTCTTTCCAATAAAAGAAACGATGAATACGGCGGGTCCGCTGAAAACCGTTATCGTTTACTTCGCGAAGTGATTGATGCTGTCAAAACAGTTTGGAATGGGCCATTATTTGTTAGGGTTTCTGCTCATGATTATCATGAAGAGGGATTAACCGCAGAAGATTACATAACGTTTTCCCAATGGATGAAGGAGCAGGGTGTCGATTTAATTGATGTAAGCTCAGGGGCTGTTATCCCGGCACATATTCACGTCTATCCGGGTTATCAGGTTAAATATTCAGAGACGATTAAAAATGGGACTGACATTGCAACAGGTGCAGTAGGTTTGATTACTTCAGCGATACAGGCTGAGGAAATTGTGCAAAATGACAGAGCAGATTTAGTCTTTTTAGCCCGTGAATTACTGCGCGACCCGTACTGGCCGCGAACAGCAGCTAAAGATCTTGGTGTTACGATTGAAGCGCCAAAACAATACGAACGGGGCTGGATTTAATTAAATAAAATGATGACAAATAGATAAAAGCCACATTTTTGTGGCTTTTATCTATTAGAAAAGTTAATATTTAAAAGAAAAAAGAAGCCCTTTATTCATTAGACTTCTAATTGTTTACTAATTCTATTTATTTTTAAATCCTGTTTTGCTTGTTTTTCGCTGATAAAATCAATATCATACTTGAATGTTCTAAGTATTTCAGTTTGAACTTCAATCTTTTTATCTAGTCTGTCAATATCTTTCCTTACCTCTTTTTCTAATCGATCAAGATCACTCCTAACCTCTTTCAACTCTGAAAATATACCTTCCAGTAGCTCTCTATCTGTCATTGCCGCATCCACTCCTTTCTGAAATTATAACATATAAAAATTGTAAAAATTCCACACAATTGTTACCGAAATTTGACAACTAGAATTCCTATTTAAGTGGTATAGTTATTTCTTTAAAGTCCTCCGCTATCTCCGTGTTCGGAAATACTTCCTGCGCCTCAACGACCAATTCATGCCAAGCATTGCGGTCATAGCGCGAGCTTATATGGGTTAAGCATAACTTTTTACTCCCGGCACATTTTGCAATGTCTGCCGCCTGATGGGTTGTTGAATGGAAATAATCATGGGCAAGCTTTTCCTCCCCTTTTGAGAAGGTGGCTTCATGAATCAAAAGATCGGCACCTTGCGCCAACAATAACGCATTCTTGCAATACCGTGTATCCCCAAGAATCGCCACGACCCGCCCCTTTTGATCCGGTCCAACAAACTCACCTGGCTCAAGCACCCGGCCATCCTCAAGTGTAACCGTTTCGCCATTTTTTATGTTGCGAAATATTGGTCCTGGCTGAACTCCTGCCTCCTTCAGCTTATCAGCAAGTAATGTACCCGGTCTGTCCTTTTCGACTATCCGATAGCCATAAGAAGGAATTCCATGTTCAAGTAAGCGGGCTTCAACCGTAAACTGATCATCTTCAAAAATGACGCCCTCGTCAATTTCAATAACCGTCAACGGATATTTTAAATAAGTCTGGCTTAAGGAAAGACTAACATGAATATATTCTTTAATCCCTTTCGGACCATAAACCATTACCTCTGATTCTCCGCCTTGAAACGAACGGCTCGATAACAATCCAGGCAGTCCATAAATATGATCGCCGTGCAGGTGGGTTATAAAGATTTTTTCAATCCGCCGTGGTTTAATCGATGTATGTAATATTTGATGCTGGGTAGCTTCTCCGGCATCAAACAGCCAAACAGCCCCCCGCTCCTCAAGTAATTTAAGGGCAATTGACGTTACATTGCGCAGCTTTGCCGGCATGCCTGCACCCGTTCCTAAGAAAAATATCTCCACAATCAAAACTCCTCTCTCTCCCGTTCCTTTTTCCAATATGGTTAATATAGCACAAACTTCTTTCGATTTCTCTTCAGCCTTATTAATTTGTACATGCAAATCAATATTTTTGAGAAATCTAAAGAAAACCGTTAAATTAAAAGTAGGTTTAATAAATACATACACAAAAAATGCTGTTAAGAAAAGAGGTTTCAAACGTGGAGCAAAATATGACTTCATTAATTATGATTTTTGGGGCAACTGGTGATTTAGCAAAGCGCAAGCTGTTCCCTTCCCTTTATCGCTTATTTTCACGGAATAAATTAGATAAATTTGCCGTGATTGGTGTTGCAAGAAGGACCCTTTCTACTGATGAATTCCAACAATCTGTGAAAGACTCTGTTTTATCTGCCTTAGGGAATAAAGATAATCTTGATGAATTTGTCTCCCATTTTTACTATCAATCACATGATGTAGCGGATTCAAACTCTTACGTTTCATTAAAGAAATTTGCCGATGAAATTGATACGCATTATGACCTTGAAGGCAACCGGATCTTTTATCTGGCGATGGCACCAGAATTTTTCGGTCCAATTGCTCTTCATCTCAAATCAGATGGGCTGACAGATGTAAAAGGCTATAAACGTCTTGTTATTGAAAAGCCGTTCGGCCATGATTTACCATCTGCCAAAGAATTAAACAAGCAAATTAGAACGGCATTTTCCGAGGAAGAGGTTTATCGAATCGATCACTATTTAGGAAAAGAAATGGTTCGTAACATTGAGGTCATCCGTTTTGCCAATGCTATTTTTGAACCGCTCTGGAATAACCGTTATATCTCCAATATCCAAATTACATCAAGTGAAACACTGGGTGTTGAAGAACGTGGACGCTATTATGAAACGAGCGGAGCACTGCGTGATATGCTGCAAAACCATATGATGCAAATGGTCGCCCTGCTGGCAATGGAGCCGCCAATTAAACTGACAACAGACGAAATCCGTTCCGAAAAAGTAAAAGTGTTTAGGGCATTAAGAATGGTCGAGGGTGATGCGGTGAATGACTATTTTGTCCGCGGTCAGTATGGCGAGGGAACAATTGAAGATAAACAGGTGCCGAAATACCGTGATGAAACAATGGTGGACAAAGAATCGAATACCGAAACCTTCGTTGCCGGCAAAATCATGATTGATAATTTCCGCTGGGCCGGTGTTCCTTTTTATATCCGTACCGGAAAAAGAATGACCGCAAAATCGACGAAAATAGTGGTTCAATTTAAAGATATTCCGATGAATTTATATTATCAAACCGAAAAAATGCTAAACCCGAACCTGCTTGTGATCCATATTCAACCAGAGGAAGGGATTACCTTGCATCTTAATGCCAAAAAGGCGGGTGGTCACTTGGATGCACAAGAGGTGAAGCTAAGCTTCGCTAATACAGGCGTTCATGCGATGAACACCCCAGAAGGCTATGAAAAACTACTTTACGATTGCATGCGCGGTGATGCCACCAATTTCACTCATTGGGATGAAGTGGCCTATTCTTGGGCGTTTGTTGATAAAATCTCGGAGGTATGGGAAAAAACAAAAGCCGCCTTTCCAAATTACGAGGCAGGGTCAATGGGTCCGATAGAAGCTGATGAACTGTTAGAAAAAGACGGCAGCTTCTGGTGGCCAGTGACAAATTTAGAAGTAGATATTTGTAAATGATGCCCAAAAAGCTCCACTTTGTTTAGTCGCCAAAGTGGAGCTTTTTAGTCTTCTTCCTTTTTGTTATTAGGGAAACTGCGAAGAAAGTCCTTGTTAAAACTTGTCCCTGTACCTACATTATGTGAGGTGTCAACTTGGTGAGATCCTGCCTTCTCAATAATATTTTTCCCATACTTTTCTCGCAGATTCGAAAGGGTTTTAAACAGTGGTTCTTTTTTCGCATCCTTTTCATAGGAAAACAAATCTAATTGTTTGTAAGCATGATCATGGTCAACTAAATCATTCCCGGTAATCCCCAATAACCGAATTGCATCCCCATTCCAGGACTTTAGAAAAAGCTGTTTAGCAACCGCAGCAATATCTTCTTTGTGAAGAATAGGATTCGAAAGCTTCTTACTTCTCGTAATCGTCTTCCGATCTTTATACCGGATTGTAATGGCCAATGCAGATGCCAGGACATTCTTCCGCTTCAACCTCACTGAAACCGTTTCTGCCAATGAATCCAGTACCTGAAAAAGCTCTTGCTGATTGCTCACGTCCCTCGGCAGCGTCGTGGAGTTGCCAATACTCTTAAACTCCTCGATTGACTCCGGGTCAACTGGTCGAGAATCGATTCCATTTGCCCGCTCTTTTATTCGAATTCCGTTAATTCCAAGTAGCGTTTTAAGCTGAATTTCATTCCCTTTTGCTAAATCACCAATCGTTTGAATGCCAATCGTTGTCAGTTTTTCTGCAGTTTTTTTGCCAACCCCATGCATTTCGTTCGTGTTCAAAGGCCAAAGCACTTTTGGGATATCACGCTTACGAAGGACGGTAATCCCCATTGGCTTCTTCATATCAGAGGCCATTTTCGCTAAAAATTTATTTGGTGCGATGCCAATACTACATGGCAAATCGAGCTGTTCCATGATCCTTTTTTGGATACTTTGAGCGATTTCAATCGGACTGCCAAATTCGAAGCTTTCGGTTATATCCATATAGCCTTCATCAATTGAAACCGGCTCAACAAGGGTAGTGTATTGCCGTAAAATTTCAAACATGCCCATTGATGCGGCCCGGTACCGTTCAAAATTGGGCTTCCTGACAATTAACTGCGGGCAGAGCTTCTTCGCTTCCCATAGCGGCATTGTTGTTTTCACGCCAAATTTCCTCGCTTCATAGCTGCAGGTGACAATAATTCCTCTCCGCTCCTCTACGTTTCCCGCAATTGCTAGAGGTTTTCCCTTAAGTGTCGCGTCATAGGCCATTTCAACAGATGCATAAAAACTATTCATATCCACATGTAAAATCACTCGTCCGTTTTTCGGATACATTTCCTTCAAGCGAACACACATCCTTAAAACATTTATTCCCCTTTAGTATAGCAAAAAGGAGAACCAATGGCTCTCCTTCGTAAAATAATACCAATTATTGATTTGTCACTTCGTCGATAATCGCGAGTGTCATTTCTGCGAGTTTATATAACTCTTCAAGCGGCATACGCTCGTTTGTGGTGTGGATTTCTTCATAGCCAACGGCAAGGTTCACAGTTGGGATGTTGAAGCCATTATACACGTTAGCGTCACTGCCGCCGCCGCTATGCTGCAGTTCACAGCTGCGGCCGATTTTGCCAGCTGCTTTGCGGGCAATTTCAACGACTTGGTCGCCTTCGCCGAATTTAAAGCCAGGATACATAATTTCAACTTCTACTTCGGCACGGCCGCCCATTTCTTCAGCAACCGTTTCAAATGCTTCTTTCATTTTGCTAACCTGATCTTCCATTTTTGCAGGAATAAGCGAACGCGCTTCTGCTAAAATATCAACACGGTCGCATACAATATTGGTTGCTTGCCCGCCTTCGAAACGGCCAATATTTGCCGTTGTTTCATGATCGATTCTTCCAAGCGGCATCCTCGCAATCGATTTTGCTGCAATCGTAATTGCGGATACTCCTTTTTCTGGTGCCACACCCGCATGAGCGGTTTTTCCGTAAATAACGGCTTTTACTTTTGCTTGCGTTGGCGCAGCGACAACTACGTTACCAACCAAGCCGTCGCTGTCAAGGGCATAACCATACTTCGCTTTCAACAATGATGGATCTATCGCTTTCGCACCAAGCAGACCGGATTCCTCGCCGACTGAAATCACAAATTGAATCAAGCCATGCGGAAGATTGTTTTCTTTTAGCAGGCGGATGGTTTCTAGCATAACAGAAATACCAGTTTTATCATCAGCACCTAAGATAGTCGTTCCGTCCGTAACAACATAGCCATCTTTAATCGACGGCTTAACTCCTTTAGCAGGTGTAACAGTATCCATATGGCAGTTAAAATAAATCGGATCAACGCCATCTTTCGTTGCCGCAAGAGTGCAAACTAAGTTTCCTGCGCCATGACCAGTCACAGCCATTGTATCGTCTTCAAAAACATCGAGACCTAAATCAGTAAATTTTTGCTTCAATACCTTCGCAATCTCAGCCTCGTATTTTGTTTCTGAGTCAATCTGTACAAGCTCTAAAAATTCATTCAACAGACGTTCTTGATTCACCATTTTATTGACCCCTCCATGTTATGTACTCACTATTCCAGTATACCTCTTTCCAGTTGATATCATCAAATGAAAGAAACAGTGAGTTTACTTAAAGCGGGATATTTCCATGTTTTTTATAGGGTCTGGACTCTTTTTTATTGCGCAGCATTTCCAGTGCTTGGATAATTTTGATTCTTGTTTCCCGTGGGTCGATGACATCATCGACCATGCCTCTGCTGGCCGCCACATATGGATTCGCAAACTTTTCCCGGTATTCATCAATTTTTTGTTGTCTGGTCAGCTCTGGATTATCGCTATTATTAATCTCTTTGGCAAAAATAATATTAGCAGCCCCCTGTGGCCCCATTACAGCAATTTCTGCATTTGGCCAAGCAAACACCAAGTCAGCACCAATAGACTTACTATTTAACGCTACATAGGCACCGCCATAGGCCTTTCTTAAAATAACCGTCAGCTTTGGTACGGTTGCTTCAGAATAAGCAAATAAAATTTTCGCTCCGTGGCGGATAATTCCCCCATGCTCCTGCTTAACTCCCGGGAAGAAACCAGTTACATCTTCAAACGTAATGATTGGGATATTAAAAGAATCACAGGTACGGATAAATCGGGCCGCCTTATCAGATGAATCAATATCCAATCCGCCAGCCATCACCTTCGGCTGATTGCAGACCAGACCAACTGTTTCTCCTTTCATTCTAGCAAAGCCAACGACAATATTCCTCGCAAAATCCTTGTGAATTTCCATAAACGAGTCTGCGTCCGTTACTTGTTCGATTACTTTACGAACATCATACGGGCGAACGGCATCGAACGGAATCACGTCGGTTAAATCCGGACGATAGTCGTTTTCATGCTCCACCTCTTGTCTTGGCGGTTTTTCTTCGTTATTTTGCGGCAGATACCCGAGCAGCCTCCGAACATTTTGTAAAACTTCAGCCTCTGACTCCGCTTGAAAATGGGCATTGCCGCTGATGGAGTTATGGACATTTGCCCCGCCAAGGTCCTCTGCAGAAATTTTCTCGCCTGTTACCGTTTCAATCACTTTCGGGCCAGTAATAAACATTTGGCTTGTTTTTTCGACCATAAACACAAAATCAGTAATGGCCGGCGAGTAAACAGCTCCGCCCGCACACGGACCCATAATCACAGAGATTTGTGGAATCACACCAGAATAAATCGCATTGCGATAAAAAATATGCCCATACCCATCAAGAGAAACCACCCCTTCTTGAATCCGTGCTCCGCCGGAATCATTAAGACCAACAAATGGGGTGCCGTTTTTTGCGGCAAGGTCCATGACATTGGCAATTTTTTTCGCATGCATTTCCCCTAATGCCCCGCCGAACACTGTAAAGTCCTGTGAAAACAGATAAATTGGACGGCCGTTTACCTTTCCAAATCCAGTCACGACTCCGTCTCCAGGTCCCTTTAGCTCATCGAGACCAAAATCATTTGTCCGGTGTTCAATGAACGGATTTAATTCGACAAACGTGCCTTTGTCTACTAACAGTTCAATTCTTTCTCTCGCTGTTAATTTTCCCTTTTCATGCTGCTTCTCAATTCGCTCATCACCGCCGCCAAGCTCAACCTCTCGGCGCTTATCATACAAATCATTAATTTTTTCATAAATGTCGATCATGACCCCTTCATCCCTTTCTTCTCACAAAGCTCGTATAAAACACCGGATGATGATTTTGGATGCATAAAGGCAATATGAGCTCCCCCTGCTCCAAGCCTTGGCTGTTCATCAATCATACGAATGCCTTTTTCATTCATTTCGCTGATTCGTTCTTCAATCGATTCAACGCCAAGGGCAACATGGTGGATGCCTTCCCCGCGTTTTTCGATAAATTTAGCAATCGGACTTTCCTCCGATGTCGGCTCAAGCAACTCCAGTTTTGTTTGACCTGCTTGTAAAAACGCTACTTTGACCTTTTGACTGTCAACCTCTTCGATAGCTAGCAATGTAAGCTTCAACACATTCGTATAAAATGGAAGTGTAAGTTCAAGAGATTTCACGGCAATTCCAATATGGTCGACTTTTTTAATCATGCATACCCCTCTGTTCCAATTTTAAAATAGTTTCGACAATTATTGTATTCGGTAAAAAGTTCATAAATCCTTCCCAAAATTGCTAACTAGTTCCGTTGTCCATTTTGACTTTTCCCTGTACAATAGGAATATAGCTATTGAAGTAAAGGGAGGTACCTACATTGCAAAAAAAGAAGACAAGGAAAATCATTGTTTATTTAATGCTATTCGCCATGCTTGCCTCAACTCTCTTAATTGGAATCGGTTCATTACTATAATAAACATATTAAGAAGGGACTGTTCGAATGAACAGTCCCTTTTGCTTATTTGATAGCCCCGTTTTCCTGAGCCAGCTTTTCAAATGATTTTTTTGAAGTGATGACTAATATTTTTGTTCCTAATGGGATTAACGGAAATAGTGAAGAAACAACCTCATTCTGCGAGCGAATACATCCTTGGGAGACGTATTTTCCAATTGATGCGGGCTGATTCGTTCCATGAATACCGTAGATGCGTCCATCCGTTCCTTTTGCATCAAAGCCAATCCACCTAACCCCGAGTGGGTTTGCAGGATCCCCGCCTGGAATATTTCCCCTTCGGAAATAAGGATCTTTTGCTTTTACCGTTATCGTAAACAGACCTTCAGGTGTTAAATCCTGCGTCATTCCCGTACCGACACTTACGACCGTTTGGACTTTGTTTTCACTAATAAAGGCTAGTTCATTTCTACTTTTATTGACAATTACAAACGGGTCACCAGGAACAGGGTTCGGTCCCAGCGGCCATAGTGGTGAAAGGAAAAAAGTCATCAGGATTGGCGATAAGATTTTCAACAAACCATCCACCTGCCTTTTTTCCCTAGTTTGCTTCAAATTTCTTTCTTTCATTCACTTTCTTTTTATCGCTTGAAAGGAACTTTTAATGATTAAATAGTCGTTCATTTCGTTGACTAATTGCAGCAGTGCTGCCCTGGTTTCAAATTCCTCTCTTGTTTTCGGCAGCTCCATTTCTTCAAATTCCTTTTTCATCCCGTTTAATTTATCAATATATAGATGCGCCGTATTCCCAGGGTGAATATTTTCTGATAGTTCCACAAGAAAATCAGCAATCATTTTCCCTTGTGTTACTTTGCTAGTAATGGATGTAACAATTGGTAACACCCGCTCAATGATTTCAAATTGTTTTTCTCTCATTTTAAAATAGTGAAAATAAATATTTTCTTCCCTTAAAAAGTGATTTTCCATATCCCTTAACGCCAGCATTTTGGCTTCATCAAGCAAACGGGCACTTTCGGTAATTTCTTTGCCCTCCCAATCGCTTTCTCCTGTTCTTAAGTAACGCACCATTTCATAGAATATTATCTTAAAATTTTCCTCAATTTTACGTTGATAGTCCCCCAATATTTTTTCAATGCTTGGCATATAAAGATTAATGAGCAAAGCAACACCTATACCCACTGAAATTACCCCAAGCTCATTTAAAAAATTGGCTAGAGATATATTGTGAGCCATATAGATGTGTAAAATAATAACGCTGCTTGTCACAACACCATCTTTTGCCTTCAACATTACAAGAGTTGGTATAAAGAATACGAGCATAACCCCGATAACAAGCGGATGGTAGGCAATCCCCTCGAAAAACACGGCAGAAAAAGGCATGGCTAAAACACAGGCTAAAAATCGATCCCATGAGGTTCGAAGCGATCTCCTTTTCGTCACCTGAATACATAGAATCGTTAAAATACCTGCCGAAGCAAAGTTGTGAAGCCCGAGCTGCTGCGCGATTAAGATTGAAATAGCCGTGCCTGCAGCCGTTTTGATGGTTCGATATCCGATGCGATATTTCATATTTCATCTCTCCAAAAGTAAAAAAGATGATCCCTTAAGACCATCTTTAGCATATCCTTATTAAAGCATTTTTTGCAAGAAATCCTGTGCCCTTTTGCTTTTTGGATTGGCGAAGAATTCTTTTGGCGGGGCATCTTCAACGAGTACGCCGCCATCAAGGAACAAAACCCGGTCAGCGACTTCTCTTGCAAAACCCATTTCATGTGTCACAATCGCCATCGTCATGCCTGTATCGACAAGTGATTTCATGACCTCAAGAACCTCTTTGACCATTTCCGGATCAAGAGCAGACGTTGGTTCATCAAACAGCATAACCTCCGGCTCCATCGCCAACGCTCGGGCAATCGCCACCCGCTGTTTCTGCCCGCCAGATAATTTTGTAGGATATTCATTGGCTTTTTCCGATAAGCCTACTTGTTCCAATAGCTTATAGGCTACTTTTTCCGCTTGATCCTTTGATAGCCCTTTTACTTTAATAGGTGCATAAGTAAGATTTTGCAAAACCGTTTTATGCGGAAACAAATGAAAGTGTTGAAAAACCATGCCGACATTTTGCCGCACCTTCAGAATGTTTGCTTTTTTATCGGTAACATCTACATTTCCTACCCAAATCTTCCCCTTAGTTGGTTCTTCAAGTAAATTCAAACAGCGGAGGAAAGTAGATTTACCAGACCCTGAAGGGCCAATGATTGCTACTACTTCCCCTTTATTAATGGAGGTGGAAATGCCTTTTAGAACTTCTAGTTTTCCATAGTTCTTATACAAGTTTTCGATCTTAATCACTGCGTCTCATTCTCCCTTCAAGCGCTTTTCCTAAGAAGGTCAAGGTAATCACCATTAAGTAATAAATTAAGCCCGCTATTAATAATGGCTCAAAAAAGGAGTAGTTTTCCGCCCCCACCTGATAGGACCGGCGCATAATATCCATAACCCCGATTGTGGTGACAATCGCCGATTCCTTGGTTAGGGTAATAAATTCGTTCATTAACGCCGGAAGGATATTTTTAAGTGCCTGAGGAAGAATGATATCCCACATCATTTTTCCATACGGCACACCTAAAGCCATGGCTGCTTCCTGCTGCCCTTTATCAACAGCGAGAATTCCTGCCCTGATAATTTCTGAAATATAGGCTCCTGAATTAAGTGCAAATGACAAAATGGCCGCAGTATATGGCTCAATTTGATAGCCGATTAGCTGCGGTGAACCATAATAGATCAGCATCAATTGCAATACTAACGGTGTCCCGCGGAAAATCGAGGTATACACATCTGCAACCCAGTTAAGAATTTTTACCGAGCTAATTTTAAATAATGATAAAATGATTCCAAGTGCAAACCCTAATACCCCAGCTAATAGCACAATTTGAAGGGTAACTAAAATCCCTTTTAAAATATAGGGCATGGAGGGAATGAATTGAGTAAAATCTAAGTTCATTCATCTTCCGTCCTCTCTTTAATAAAAATATTTAGAGACGCTCAGAATCGAACGTCTCTCGCGAATCTAGTCTATTGTTCCCCGCCGAACCACTTTACAACCAATTTTTGCAGCTCGCCGTTATCTTTCATTTTCTTTAACTCTTTGTTAAATTTCGCTGTTAACTCACTGTTTTTCGGAAAGGCAATTGCAGAACCTGCTTCTTTAGGGTCATCACTAAGGGTGAAGCCTGCAAAATCTTTTTCTTTCTCCAAATACCCTTTTGCTACTGTGTCTTCAATAATCGCAGCATCAAAACGGCCTGATTTGATTTCTTGAATGAGATCTGGAATACGATTACGGTTTTCAATTTTAATCGGCACTTCTTTATTGATTTCCTGCGCTTTCCCTTCTTGAATCGAGCCAAGCTGAACACCAACCGTTTTTCCTTTTAAATCCGCAATTGATTTAATGCCGCTGTCTTTTTTAGAAACTATTAAGTGATGGGCTGTATAATAAATATCGCTGAAATCAACGTTCTTTTTCCTTTTTTCCGTTGGCGTCATTCCCGCTAGGACAAAATCGGCTTGTCCTGATTTCAAGGATTGAACTAAACCACTGAAATCCATATCCTTAACCTTGACTTCGTATCCAAGGTTTTTCGCAATTGCCTTAGCTAGATCCGCATCAAAGCCAATGATCTCATCACTTTTTCCCGTTTCAACATATTCAAATGGCGGGTAATCCGCAGAGGTTGCCATTACTAATACTTTCTTATCCCCGCTTTTCTTATTTGCTTTATCGCTCGTACCGCATGCGGCAAGCAATCCGACTGTCAGCATCATGGTAAATAATAAAATAAAGCTCTTTTTCATTTGTTTTCCTCCTATAATTTATCTGAAAACTCGAACTCTTAATAATCAGCTCATTTTCAAGATAGATAGATTATTTGATTAATAATTATTCAATGTAATGAATTTTAACACAAACTAATAATTATGCAAATATGTTTTTAAAAATTCGTATATGTTTTTTTACTGTAATTTTTTCCATAGAAAAAGGACTAACCTCCTGATAAGAGATTAGTCCTTATGATTTTTAGCTTAAAATTCTTCGCAGTATTCATCAAATTCTTTTTGCAGTCTTGAAACAACTGTCGCCGGATCAAAGCCTTCAATTTGATGTCTTTCGACCATTGAGAGAATCTTTCCATCTTTTAATAACGCAAAAGATGGTGAGGATGGCGGGTAACCGGTGAAAAAGTTTCTGGCTGTTTCGGTTGCTTCCTTATCCTGACCGGCAAAAACGGTAACCAGGTGATCTGGACGCTTATCATAATGAACAGCATGAGCAGCTGCAGGACGGGCAATGCCGCCGGCACAGCCACAAACAGAATTAATCATTACTAAGGTTGTTCCCTTTTGCGCAAGGGCTTCTTCAACATCCCCAGGTGTTTTCAGTTCTTTATACCCAGCAGACACGATTTCTTGACGTGCTTGGTTAACTACATCATTCATAAAAAAGTTAAAGTCCATGCTCATAAAAATGTCACTCCTTAGTGTTTTACATAACTACATCATACCAGTTAAAATGTGTTTTTTCCAAATGAAATGATTATTGTTTATTCGTTAAAAAGGTATTAAATAGAGTTTCAACAGCAGCGGCGACCGTCTTTTCTCCTGCAATGACTTCATTTTCTAACTTAGGCAGCTGATTTTTTACCCCACGGTGCTGATAGAAATGAAATTCGAGCTGATCGGTAATCATCGAATAAAGCCATTCTCTTGCCTGACTTTTCCTTCTCTCGTCAAACACTCCTGATGCTTTGCCTGTTTGTTCAAAGGATTGAATGACCTTCCAGATTTCACTGATTCCCTCCTCGGTCATTGAGGAACATGTATATGCCTTTGTTGCCCAGCCCTTAGTAGCTGGCTGCAGAAAGTGGAGGATGCGGTTATACTCTTTTCTTGTCTGCTCCGCTTTCTGCTTATTTGCTCCATCTGCTTTGTGAACAAGAATCGCATCAGCCAGTTCCATGATTCCCTTTTTCATCCCTTGCAATTCGTCTCCTGCTCCCGTTAGCACAAGGAGCATGAAAAAGTCGACCATATCCCGAATAATGACTTCACTTTGGCCAACCCCTACTGTTTCGATTAAAATCACATCAAAACCCGCCGCTTCACAAAGCAGCAGCGATTCCCTTGTTTTCCGGTGTACCCCGCCAAGCTTTCCCGCAGTTGGTGAGGGACGGATGAAGGCTCTTGGGTTTCTCGCCAATTGCTCCATCCGTGTTTTGTCTCCAAGAATACTGCCGCCGCTAATACTCGAGCTTGGATCAATAGCCAAGACGGCAACCCGGTGGCCGAGATCACATAAATAACTTCCAAAGGCTTCAATAAAGGTACTTTTGCCCGCGCCGGGGACACCGGTGATGCCTATGCGGATGGATTTTCCGCCATAAGGCAGAAGTTTTTGCAAGAGCTGCTGCGCTTTTTGGAAATGCTGTTCGGCATTGCTTTCCACTAGGGTGAGGGCCCTTGCCAGCAGGCTCCGATCACCTTTTAATACACCTTCATAAAGCTCATCAACTGATGGTTCCGAGTTCCTTCGTTTTTGAAAACGGATATTTTTTTGAATCGAAGCCGCTTGACCTTCATGCTCCTGACCTTTTCTTACGACACTTGAACAATTTTCAGGATTATTTGGGTCACTCCATTCCGGTTTTTGATCCGCTGCCATTACTCTGACACTTCCTCATAACCAAGTTGCTTATAAATCTCCTTGATGACCTTTTGGGCTGCAACAGGAATAATCGTCCCTGGCCCAAAGATAGCCGATGCACCGTGTTCATATAAGAATTGATAATCTTGGGCAGGAATAACTCCGCCAATAACAACCAAAATATCTTCCCGTCCTAATCTTCTTAGTTCATCCACTAACTGTGGTAACAACGTTTTATGCCCGGCAGCAAGTGAACTCATGCCAATTACATGAACATCGTTTTCAACAGCCTGTAATGCGGATTCTTCAGCCGTTTGGAACAATGGACCGATATCAACATCGAAGCCGAGATCGGCAAATGCAGTGGCAATGACCTTCGCTCCGCGGTCATGACCGTCCTGGCCCATCTTTGCCACTAATATTCTTGGTCTTCTGCCTTCATTTTCAAGAAATTCATCGGTCATTTTTTGTACTTCCGTGATTTCCTCCTCATTGTTAAACGCCGTACTATATACACCGCTAATCGAGCGGATGATGGCTTTATGTCGCCCGGCGGCCTTCTCTATCGCATCAGAGATTTCACCAAGAGTTGCCCGCACTCGGGCGGCCTGTACTGCGAGCTCCAATAAGTTTTGCTCACCTGTTTCCGCTGCCTTCGTTAAAGCCCTCAGTGCTTCTTCCACTTTATGGTCATCACGACTGGCTTTCAAGGAACCTAATTTTTCGATTTGTTTTACACGGACAGCCGTATTATCAATATCTAAAATATCAATTGCCTCTTCCTTTTCGAGGCGGTAACGATTGACGCCAATGATTGTTTCCTTCCCGGAATCAATTTGCGCTTGTCTTCGGGCGGCTGCCTCCTCAATTCTCATCTTCGGCAGACCTGTTTCAATTGCCTGCGCCATTCCCCCGAGACCTTCAATCTCTTCAATATGTGTCCAAGCTCTTTGCACCAATTCATCGGTCAATTTTTCAACATAATATGAGCCTGCCCACGGATCAATGACCTTCGTGATTCCCGTTTCTTCTTGCAAAAATAACTGCGTATTGCGGGCGATTCGGGCCGAGAAGTCCGTTGGTAAGGCAATCGCCTCATCTAAGGCATTGGTATGCAGTGATTGGGTGTGGCCCATTGCCGCAGCCTGAGCCTCAATCAGTGTTCTAGTAACATTGTTAAAAGGGTCCTGCTCGGTCAAACTCCAGCCTGATGTTTGCGAATGGGTTCTTAGTGCTAATGATTTTTCATTTTTCGGATTAAAAGTGTTCATCATCTTTGCCCAAATCAATCTTGCCGCCCGCATCTTGGCTACTTCCATGAAATAATTCATCCCAATCGCCCAGAAAAACGACAGTCTTGGGGCAAATGAGTCAATTTCAATTCCAGCCTTAAGACCTGTCCTTACGTATTCCAAACCATCTGCAAGTGTATAGGCTAGCTCTAAATCCGCCGGTGCCCCTGCCTCCTGCATGTGATAACCGGAAATACTAATACTATTAAACTTTGGCATGTATTTTGACGTATATTCAAAAATATCCGCAATAATTTTCATCGACATTTCAGGCGGGTAAATATACGTATTACGAACCATATATTCTTTTAAAATATCATTTTGAATCGTTCCGGACAGCTTATCCTGGCTGACTCCCTGTTCCTCGGCCGTTACGATAAAATATGCCAGTATAGGAAGAACCGCCCCGTTCATTGTCATCGAAACAGACATTTGATCAAGTGGAATTCCGTCAAAGAGCGTTTTCATGTCGAGAACGGAGTCAATCGCCACACCCGCTTTACCAACATCACCAACAACCCGTGGATGGTCGGAATCATAGCCGCGGTGGGTTGCTAAATCAAAGGCGACCGATAACCCCTTTTGCCCCATCGCTAGATTGCGCCGGTAAAAGGCGTTACTTTCCTCAGCCGTTGAAAACCCTGCGTATTGTCTGACCGTCCATGGACGATTGACATACATCGTTGGATAGGGCCCACGTGTATATGGCGGTAGTCCAGGAAGATCATCAAGATGCTCTATCCCCTCGCGATCTTCTTTCGTATAAAGCGGTTTTAGAGAGATTTGTTCATTTGTTTCAAACAGTAGGTCATCAATGGACGTTTCAATATCTTGTTTGGCTTTTTCTCGCCACTGTTCCTTTGTCACAAAGCTTTGATCGCTAAACAATGGGATTTTTTGAAAATCAGGCTTTTGTTTTTTCATTGGTGGTCACCTCCAGCTCGCTCAAGATTGCCGACAGAGTTTCATAGCAGTTGCTTTTCAGGTGGATAAACTGCTTAATGCCTTCGTTTATCCAATGGGATTGGTTTTCTTTTTCGGGAAGTCCAGCTAAATAAAAAAACCGCTCAGGGAATTCGGCCTTTAATGCCGCTAGGATTTCATGACCAATCGTTTCATACTGCTGATTGGTGCCGCAGATGCAAACGTACTTACTCTGCAGGTCTGAGATAAATTGTTTAGCCTCTTCTAATGATAAAATAGGATTGCTTTCTACAGCTATGACCCCGCCCGGAGCAAAAAATCCCTTCATAAAATCGAGTCTTGCTTTATGCTGTTTTAGCTCACCAAGACAAATCAAACCTACTGAAGGCTTCGCAGCTAATTTTTCTTCGATACCCTTTGCTTTTCTCCGCAATTCTTCATATGGTTCTGCCAATCTCCTTTCGGTAATGGCTTCAATTTTTTCTCCATCCGCAAAATACGGTTTCTCATTTAAAAGGGGTTTTCGAGGTACAATTTCAGCTAAATTAGCATAGACATTCGTTCCGACAATGCTTTGTTTTCTTGTTTGGATATCACTATTCTTTTTGTCATATGCAGCAGTTATTTCCTTCTGGAGCCAACTGGATTTTAATACTTCAAGACTGCCGCCTTGGGCATCGATTTGTTGGAAAAACTCCCACGCTTTTTCAGCGAGTTGATTAGTTAATGCTTCTACATACCAAGAACCGCCGGCAGGATCTATTACTTTTTTTAGATGCGCCTCTTCCTTTAAGAGCAGTTGGATATTTCTTGCAATCCTTTCGGAAAACGGTGATGCACCAGTGAGTTCATCGAAAGGACTTACATGTAAATATTGGACTCCCCCAATTACTGCCGCAAATGCTTCATTCCCTCCTCTTAGCAGGTTTACATGGGGGTCATGAACAGTTTTGGTAAAAGAAGAAGTTTCCGCAGCAATTACCATCCCACGTATTTCTTCTTTTGCACCATACAGTTCGGTTATTCGGTTCCAGAGGACGCGCGCTGCCCGCAGTTTAGCAATTTCCATGAAATAATTACTGCCAATCGCGAATTGGAAGATCATTTTTGTTAAAATTTCCTCCAGCTCTATTCCTTTTTCCTGCAGTTTTTCAAGATAATAGACTCCTGCCGCGATGGCAATCCCAAGCTCTTGAACAGCATTTGCCCCTCCTTTATGATAAGGAACAGTATCAATTAAGATTGTCCGTAAATTAGGAAATTTCTTATTTGATTGTTGAATGTTTTTTACCCAGTTATTGAAAAATTCATCGGAAATCTGTCCTGCTTCTGCAAATATGGCAAGAGGGTCGGAACCAATATATCCGCTGATTTGATCGTGGTTATCCAATTCAGCGATTGCTGCTAAAAATGCAGTTTGTAAATCCTTAGTGTTGATAGCAAATGGATATTGCTGATATGACTTTCCTAGTAAATTTACTAGGCTTTCCTCTGCTTCAAACAATACCTGCTTCACTTCAAAGGAAATAGCTGATTGCCCTTTTTCAAATGATTGTTGGAGTTTCTCTTTCAAATCTTCAGTAGTTTGATAAGTAATTCGCTGTGCAGCCTTCCATTCGTTTGTTCTATATCCAAGTGGGAAAATTCCTCTTCTGAAATCTGAACCACCTGGGAATTCTGGAAGGGGCTGCTCATTCTGTCTTGTATAAAGCGGTTTCAAAACTATGTTTTCATATGTAGTAGTTTGTAATGATTCGACGGTCTTGCCTTTTAGAGATACTTCTGCTTTTGCTTCCCATTCATGCCTTGTCATTAAGGCAAAAGACTGATTCTTTATTTTTTCCAAACTCCCCATCCCCCTTCAATTACTAATTGAAGTAAAATTCAATTAATTCTTCTAAATACTATTTTATGGTACAAATAGAATTCAGGCAATGAAAAGCGTTTTAAGAGAAGGATTGGATAATTTAAACAAAAGAGTCTTGACATATTTTGATTTACAAATTATCATAAAATCAACTACTTTGTATAACAAGGTAGTTGATTTTTACACAACTATCTTGTTATACAATATACCAAAAGAAAGGTTGCCGATCATGTCACTAAGGAGCCAATTGTTAAAAGGAATTTTAGATGGTTGCGTACTTTCTGTGATTGAGAAAGAGCCAATTTACGGCTATGAACTTTCAAAAAAACTGCAAGCGGCAGGGCTTGACGATGTAAGTGAAGGAACAATCTATCCTGTTTTACTGCGACTGCAAAAAAATGGACTTATACGAGGTGAAATGCAGCCTTCGCTTTCGGGGCCAAATCGAAAGTATTATTTTTTAACAGAGGCGGGGCGTGAAGCACTTACGGAAATTGCACTGGAGTGGGAGCAAGTCGTTTTACCAGTAAGTGTATTGTTAAAAAGGAGGAAGGGTAATGATTGAGGCTAAGCAATTGATTGAAATTAATAATCGGAGAAGGTCAGAATTAACACCTGAGAACGAAAAATATTATTCAGATTTTCTGATTTATATTCGGCTCCAGTTTTTCCTGTCCGAACAACAATCGGAAGAAGTTTTAATGGAGATATTAGATCATCTAATTGATGGACAAAATGAAGGTAAGCCTGCTTCGGTTATTTTCGGAGATGATCCAAAAGAATTCGCAGATGAAATCATCCGGCAAATTCCTAATGAGGATAAGAAAAACGTGGGAAGGCTTATTTCAGGGATAGCTCTTAACTTAGCGGGACTATTGTTAATGATTCGCGGAATTATTTTATTAATCATATCTTTCTTTAAAGATATTAATACCATAGTTTACCCACTTCAATCTCTAGTGATGCTTGGGGTAATTCTTTGTTTTAGCCTTATAGGTGTTTGGGGTATATTTAAGATTATTAAAGGCTCCGTTTTTAAAGAAAAACAAAGGAATCTGAAGGATACAGTATTATGTGGTACCATAGGTGCAGCATGTACGGGGATTACGATTGGAGTTAACTACCTGCTACCGAATTTCGGGCCATCCTTTCAGTTCACTTGGCTTGCTTCATTGATTTTAGGAGCTATTATTTTCGGATTGTCTAAGATTTTAAAATACTAAGCCACTGGGATTAGCTTGTTCTCTGCGCTTCGGGCGCTTTGACCCTTATAAACAAAACAACCGCTGCCTCAATGGCAGCGGTCATTTGTTTTTTAATAAATTGAAGTTGTTGATTTTGAAGTATTTTCGAGAATTTCCTTCACACGTTGTAAGAAACGGCCGCAAACGAGACCATCTAATACTCTGTGATCAAGGGACATACATAGATTCACCATGTCGCGAACCGCTATCATGCCATGATTCATAACGACTGGGCGCTTGACAATTGACTCCACCTGTAGAATCGCTGCCTGCGGGTAATTAATGATACCCATAGATTGAACAGAGCCGAAAGAGCCTGTATTGTTCACGGTGAATGTTCCACCCTGCATATCCTCCGATCGAAGCTTCCCTGTTCTAACCTTTACAGCAAGCTCGGAGATTTCACGGGCAATTCCCTTAATCGTTTTTTCGTCGGCATTTTTGATAACTGGGACATACAGTGCATCATCGGTTGCAACCGCAATCGAAATATTGATGTCTTTTTTCTGGATGATTTTTTCCCCTGCCCACATCGAATTGATTTGTGGGAATTCTTTTAATGCCTGTGCCACTGCCTTCACAAAGAAAGCAAAGAATGTTAAATTAAAGCCTTCTTTTTTCTTAAACTCGTCTTTTAGTGAGTTTCGATACTCAACCAAGTTAGTTGCATCCACTTCAATCATGGTCCAAGCATGTGGTGCTTCGTGCTTGCTGCGCAGCATATTAGCTGCAATCGCTTTTCGGATACCTGTTACCGGAATTTCTATGTCACCAGCAGTAACTGGGATATTCACCGCAGGTGCCGCCTGTGCTGGACTAGAAACAGGCTGCGCCACTTCTTCTTTGGCAGCCGGGGCTGCTGCAGGAACTACCGGCGCCTCTACCTTTTGTCCTGCAGCCGGAATAGTTCCCGCCTCAATCAATTTCAGCAAATCTTTCCTTGTAATCCGTCCACCCGCACCGGTGCCTGACACCTGTGTTAAATCAATGCCATGTTCTTGAGAAATTTTCAGCACTGCAGGAGAGTAACGGGCTCTGTTTCCTTGGTCTGTTTGGGCTGCGGCTGCAGCAGTCTTTTCAGGAACTGACTCTTGCTTTCCACTTGAAGATGGGGTTTCCCCGCCATTACTACCTTCAATCTCAATTGTACAAATAATTTCTCCGACTGCTAAGGTATCCCCTTCACCAGCAATTAACTCTTTAATTACACCTGTAAAGGAGGACGGGACTTCTGCATTTACTTTATCTGTCATTACCTCTGCAAGGGGGTCGTATTTATTTACTTTGTCACCTACGGAAACAAGCCACTTACTGATGGTACCTTCGGTTACACTTTCCCCTAACTGAGGCATTTTTATCTGTTCAATTGCCACTGTTCCATACCTCCTATCAATACTCCGCAAGCTCGCGCATTGCTTTTTCGATCTTTTCAGGATTTACCATAAAGAATTTTTCCATCGTTGGTGCATATGGCATTGCCGGTACATCCGGTCCAGCTAGACGCTTAATAGGAGCATCTAATTCAAATAAACAATTTTCAGCTATAATCGCTGACACTTCACTGATAATGCTGCCTTCTTTGTTATCCTCGGTCACAAGCAGGACTTTCCCCGTCTTGGAAGCAGCTTCAATGATTGCTTCTTTATCAAGAGGATAGACAGTGCGCAAATCAAGAATATGAGCGGAAATTCCATCACCAGCTAATTTCTCCGCAGCTTGAAGGGCAAAATGAACGCAAAGACCATATGTAATAACTGTAATGTCTTCTCCTTCACGCTTCACATCTGCTTTGCCAATTGGCAAGGTGTAATCATCTGTTGGAACCTCACCCTTTATTAAACGATAGGCCCGTTTATGCTCGAAAAATAATACGGGGTCGTTATCGCGAATCGCAGCTTTCAATAAGCCCTTCGCATCATATGGAGTCGATGGCATCACTATTTTCAAACCAGGCTGATTGGCAAATACTGCTTCAACCGATTGGGAATGATATAATGCGCCATGAACGCCGCCGCCATAAGGAGCACGAATAACCATCGGACAGCTCCAGTCGTTATTCGAACGATAGCGAATTTTAGCAGCTTCCGAGATAATCTGATTAACGGCCGGCATAATAAAATCGGCAAACTGCATTTCGGCAATTGGGCGCATGCCGTACATCGCGGCACCGATTCCAACACCGGCAATTGCTGATTCTGCGAGAGGTGTATCGATGACACGTTCTTCACCAAATTGCTCATATAAGCCTTGTGTCGCTTTAAATACGCCGCCTTTTACGCCAACGTCTTCTCCGAGTACAAAAACCTTTGGATCTCTTTCCATTTCCTCACGAATGGCCATTGTAATTGAATCTATATATGAAATGATCGCCATGATATGTCCCCCTTACTCTTCCGTGTCCGCATATACATATTTCATTGCTTCTTCTGGTGCTGCATAAGGAGCATTTTCAGCATAATCAGTCGCTTCATTTACCTGCTTCATCACACGGTCATTGATTTCTTTTTCCATTTCATCATTCATAACGCCGGTTTCCTTTAGATAAGCACCAAACGTAATGATTGGATCTTGTGTTTTTGCCTTTGCTACTTCATCTGGAGCACGGTAGGACCGGTCGTCATCATCAGAAGAATGCGGTGTAAGACGGTAAGAAACTGTTTCAACCAATGTTGGACCCTCGCCGCGGCGTCCGCGGTCAGCCGCCTCTTTAACAGCTTTGTATACTTCCAATGGATCATTCCCATCGACAGTAATCCCCGGCATCCCGTAACCAATCGCGCGATCAGACACCTTTTCACAAGCTAATTGTTTTTCAATTGGAACAGAAATCGCATACTTATTATTTTCACACATGAAAATAACTGGAAGTTTATGAACACCGGCGAAGTTAGCCCCTTCATGGAAATCACCTTGATTAGAAGAACCTTCCCCAAAGGTTACAAACGTAACCAGGTCCTTTCTTTCCATTTTTCCGGCAAGGGCAACACCGACTGCGTGCGGAACCTGAGTTGTAACTGGCGATGAACCAGTCACGATCCGATTTTTCTTTTGACCAAAGTGTCCTGGCATTTGTCTTCCGCCCGAGTTGGGATCTTCTGCTTTGGCAAACCCTGATAGCATTAGTTCCTTTGGCGTCATCCCAAACGTTAACACCACACCCATATCACGATAATAAGGAAGCACGTAATCTTTTTCACGGTCAAGAGCAAAAGCTGCTCCTACTTGGGCCGCTTCCTGCCCTTGACATGAAATAACAAACGGGATTTTCCCGGCACGGTTCAATAACCACATCCGTTCATCAATCCTTCGAGCTAGAAGCATCGTTTCATATATTTCCAATACTTTTTCATCACTCAAACCTAATGCCTCATGACGCTTTTCTACCATTAATTCCTTACCTCCCATTTGTTCGCCTATAATTCTTATGAATGAATCGCTTTCCCGTCAACCGCCAGTGCGGCTTCACCAATTGCCTCTGACAAGGTTGGATGTGGATGGATTGTGTGGGCGATTTCCCATGGTGTTGCATCTAATACCATCGCAAGCCCGGCTTCGGTAATCATATCGGTTACGTGTGGACCAATCATATGCACCCCAAGAATATCATTGGTCTCTTCATCGGCAATAATTTTTACAAATCCATCTGATTCTCCAAAGACAAGTGCCTTCCCAATTGCTCGGAAAGAAAATTTACCAACCTTCACTTTATGACCTTTCTCTTTAGCCTGATCCTCGGTAATCCCTACACTTGACACCTCTGGGTTACTATAAATACATCTAGAAACTAGATTGTAATCAAATGGCGACGGATCATTCCCTGCGATATGCTCTACCGCAATGATTCCTTCATGTGAGGCAACATGGGCCAGCTGCAAGCCGCCAATTACATCGCCAATCGCGTAAATATGGGATTCCTTCGTTTGAAAGAATTTATTTGTTACAATAAAGCCCTTCTCTACTTGAATTTCTGTATTATTAAGTCCGATTCCCTCCGTGTTGGCTTGACGCCCAACCGAAACGAGAAGTTTCTCAGCTTTAAATTCCTTCACTCCACCCTTAACCTCGGCAGAAATGGCAACTACGTTATCCTTAACAAGCGTTTCCGGAAGAACCTTGGCACTTGTTACGAGTTTAATCCCTTTTTTCTTCATTAAACGCTGCATTTCCTTTGAAATTTCTTTGTCTTCTGTTGGAATGATCCGGTCAGCATATTCAATAACCGTCACCTCAACCCCGAAATCAGAAAGCATTGAGGCCCATTCGATCCCAATAACGCCGCCTCCGACAATAATAATTGAACTTGGCAGTGCTTCAAGTTGTAAGGCTTCGTCAGAGGATAAGACATATTCGCCATCAATTTCAAGCCCTGGAAGTGTCCTTGGTCTTGACCCGGTGGCGACAATCACATTTTTTGGAATCAGCATTTCATTATCTTCGCCATTGTTCATTTCAACTGAAATTGTACCCGGCATCGGCGAGAAAATCGATGGCCCTAAAATGCGGCCTAACCCTTCATAAACATCAATCTTGCCTTGCTTCATCAAATGCTGAACACCTTTATGTAATTGATTGATAATTTTATTTTTTCTTTCTTGTACTTTTCCGAAATTAACCGAAACCTCGCCGGTTACAACACCAAAATCTTCACCCCGTTTTGCTGTTGCAAAAACTTCCGCGCTTCTTAGCAACGCCTTACTTGGAATACAGCCATTGTGAAGGCAGGTTCCCCCAAGTTTTCCTTTTTCGACGATGGCTGTTTTTAAGCCTAGCTGTGAAGCGCGAATCGCAGCTACATAGCCGCCTGTTCCACCGCCAAGAATGACCAAATCGTATTCTTGTGCCACTTATGTTTCCTCCCCATTCCCGCTAAATTTTTGCTGTTGTAAAATTTCCTGGATATGTCTTTACGTTTTCTTCACCACGTAAAACGCGGAGTGCACCTTCTGCAAGTGCTTGGAGTTCATTTTCACCTGGGTGAACAATCACATCAGCAATCCAATTAATCCTATCGGTGATAGATTTCACAAAGCCTTTTCCATAGGCAAGTCCGCCAGTTAAAATGATAGCATCTACTTTGCCGGACAGGACAGAACTTGCAGCACCAATTTCTTTGGCAACCTGATAGGCCATCGCGTCGTAAACAAGCCGCGCCTGTTCATCGCCAGCTTCAATCCTTCGCTCTACTTCTACCGCATCATTTGTTCCAAGGTAGCCGACAAGGCCTCCTTGACCGACAAGCCGTTTCATAATTTCTTCGCGGTAATGCTCACCTGAAAAACACAAAGCAATTAAATCCCCTGCAGGAACCGTCCCCGCACGCTCAGGGCTAAATGGTCCATCACCATGCAATCCATTGTTCACATCGACAACCCTGCCTTGTTTATGGACACCAACGGTTATTCCGCCACCCATATGAGTCACTATGAGATTCAACCTATCGTATTTTTTCCCTAATTCCTTTGCCACTCTTCTTGCCACCGCTTTTTGGTTTAAGGCATGGAAGATACTTTTTCTTTCAATTAAGGAAAACCCAGAGATTCTTGCAATCGGTTCAAGTTCGTCGACAACGACTGGATCGACAATAAACGCTGGTATATTAAGGCCTGAGGCGATTTCCGAGGCAATAATACCGCCAAGATTTGATGCGTGCTGTCCTGTATGAGCAGAACGTAAATCCTCCAGCATCCTATCATTGACTGCATAGGTACCGCCCTCAATCGGTCGGAGTAAGCCGCCTCGTCCGCAAACAGCCGATAATTTCGAAATGTTAATTCCTTCATTATCCAGTGTTTCCAAAATAGTGTTTTTTCTAAATTCATATTGATCAATAATAGTTGAAAAATTATTGATCATCACTGAGTCATGACGGATGGTTTTTTCAAAAATGGAAATTTCATTATCGAAGACTCCAATCTTGGTGGATGTTGAGCCTGGGTTGATGATGAGAATCCGATATTCCTTATCTGGCAACGTAGTAACCTCCATTTAACAAAACAATCTAAATTAAAGGCAAACGCGCTGAATTTCCCATTCAGCGCCCTGCCGTTATTATTTTACTACTATGAACTTCGATAACTGTCCAGCTCCAGCACCCAGCGGCTAGTGGACTTCGCTCTTCTCCCTACGATAAGTCAACATCGGTTCGCTACGCTCACCGTGTTTCCTTTATCTCAGTCGAAGCGCTTCAGTCCATACGCCGCTAAACGGGTGCTTCCGCTTTTCTAATTATCTTGAGATTCTATGACTTAAAATATGGTGGCCATTTTGCAGGAATTGGCTTCTGGAATTACGGATTCTGGCAATTCGCTCTTCAGCCATCCGATCTGCTGCAACATAGGTAGGAATGCCGTCACGTTTTGAAATTTCAATTACTTTTTCAATCGTCGTATAAAGCTGTTCAACCTTTTTCATTGCCCGTTCTTGGTTGTATCCATAAAGTTCATCCGCAACATTGATAACACCGCCAGCATTAATTACATAATCCGGAGCATAAACAATACCCATTTCGTGGATGATGTCCCCGTGGCGGGTGTCTTTCAATTGATTGTTAGCTGAACCGGCAATCACTCTTGCTTTCAGCTGCGGAATCGTTTCATCATTGATGGTTGCACCTAAGGCACATGGAGCATAGATATCACATTCGACACCATAAATTTCATCCGGGTCTACCGCAAGAGCGCCAAATGCTTCTACTGCACGATTTACAGCTTCTTTATTAATATCGGTTACAATCAGCTGCGCACCTTCTTCATGCAGGTATTGACAAAGAGTATACGCAACATTTCCAACACCTTGAACCGCCACTATTCTGCCTTCCAGTGAATCAGTACCAAAAGCTTCCTTCGCTGCTGCTTTCATTCCGCGATAAACGCCAAACGCTGTTACTGGAGAAGGATTTCCAGATGAACCGAAGGCTGGTGAAATTCCGGTAACATAATCTGTTTCTTCATGAATTAAATCCATATCGGCAACTGTTGTACCCACATCTTCTGCAGTAATATAGCGGCCATTCAGTCCTTGGATATAACGGCCAAATGCCCGGAACATTGCTTCATTTTTATCTTTTCGAGGATCGCCGATGATGACCGTTTTACCGCCGCCAAGATTTAATCCCGCTGCTGCATTCTTATATGTCATCCCTTTTGCTAAACGAAGGGCATCTTCAATCGCTGCTTCTTCTGATGCATATGTCCACATACGGGTTCCGCCTAAAGCAGGTCCAAGCGTTGTATCATGAATTGCGATGATTGCTTTTAATCCTGATTGCTTATCCTGGCAGAATACCACTTGCTCATAATCGTATTTTTCTAAGTACTTGAAGATTTCCATGTTCATATTCCTCCTCGAATTTTTACTTTCTATTTTTTCACACAGCATAACGCTAACGCAAGAGAGTAAAGCTTACTTTCCGCAGAATCGGCCCGCGAGGTTAACACAATTGGTGCTTTTGCTCCTGCAATTACCGCTCCAACCTTTGCCTTTGCAAAGTAAATTAATGATTTATATAACACATTTCCAACCTCAATTGTAGGAACCAATAAAATATCCGCTCTGCCGGCCACTTCACTCGAAATCCCTTTGTGTTCTGCAGCCAATGCTGAAACGGCATTATCTAACCCAAGCGGGCCGTCAACAATGCACCCGGATATTTGACCGCGTTTATTCATCATCGTTAACGCAGCGGCATCCACGGTAGCCTGCATCGCAGGATTCACTACCTCTACCGCAGCAATCGGCGCTACTTTCGGAGTTTCGATTCCAATTGCCTTTGCGAGTGAAACAGTATTTTTAATAATTTGTGCTTTTTGTTCCAAGTCAGGCGCAATATTCATTGCGGCATCCGTGACAATCGTAAATTGGTCATAACCGGGAATTTCAAAAAGGGCAACATGTGATAAAACATTCCCTGTTCTTAGACCATATTCCTTATTTAAGACTGCCTTTAAAAGGATATTGCTTGGAATATTGCCTTTCATCAAAACATTTGCTTCTTTGTTAAAAACAGCCTTAACAGCTAGTTCAGCCGCAATGGCTTCAGAATCAGCATCAACAATTTTCAGCTGATTATTATTCATCCATTCGTTCTTTTTCATTTCGATGAGTGAAGAAATTTTCTCTTTATCACCGAATAGGATAAAACGAGCAAGATTTCGGTCTAGTGCATCGATAACCGCTTCAATTACTTCAGCATCTTCTGCTGCAGCAACTGCAACCGTATTTGTGCCTTCCTGGGCTGCTTTGTCTATCAGTGAATCAAGCAACAAGTTGTCATCAACCCTTTCTCCTCTTACTGCAACTCCGATAAATTAATGTGCAAGATTCGTGCCAAAAATTTCTCCCTTGAAAACGCTTTATTCCTTTTTCATCCTGCGCAACTTTTTTCATACTATGAAAATTATTGCGTGCTATTATTTTCAAGGTTATATTTTTCAAGTTTATAATATAGATTTCTCACAGACAAGCCCAGCGTTTTGGCCGTTAAGGTTTTGTTCCCCTTTAAGCGGAAAAGCGTTTGCTGAATAATTTTCGCCTCGTATTCATCCATCATTTCTGATAACGATTGGTTTAATGTAAAAGAAGCACTGCTATAGGTTTCAGAAAGCTCATGGGTTAATTTTTTATTGATTAATTCGGGTAAATGATGGACATCGATTAATGTCTCAAAATAATTCACAAATATAATCGCCCTGCCAAGGATATTTTCTAATTCCCGCACGTTCCCGGGCCAGTCATAGCCCATCAACTGCAGTAATGCTGCTTGGGTAACCCCTTCGACATTTCGTCCATAATCACGATTGATTTTTTGAATCAGTCTTTCACATAATGCAGGAATCTCTTCTTTTCGTTTTCTTAACGGCGGGATATGTATTGGCATACGGTTTAAACGATAATATAAGTCTTCCCTAAAGGAGCTTTTTGCAATACCCTTTTCCAAATTAACATTGGTTGCTGCGATGATTCTAACATTGATGGGAATAGGCTTTGTCCCGCCTACACGGGTAATTTCATTCTCTTGCAAAACCCTCAGCAGTTTGGCCTGGGTATTGGCGGAAAGCTCACCTATCTCATCAAGAAAAATGCTGCCATTATTCGCCTCTTCGAAGAAACCGAGTTTTCCACCTCTTATTGCTCCGGAGAAAGCCCCTTCTTCGTAGCCAAATAATTCACTCTCAAGCAAGGATTCGGAAATAGCAGCGCAATTAACGCGGATAAATTTGTTATAATTCCGATCACTTGCATTATGGATAGCATGGGCAAACAATTCTTTACCAGTACCCGATTCCCCCCTTAGCAGGACGGTTGCAGGTGTTTTCGCCCCCAGCTTCGCCTGCTCAAGAGCAAGCATCATTTCATCAGATTTTCCGATAATATCTTCAAAGGTATATTTCGCTTCTAGTTTCCGGATTATTTGTCTTGCCCGGTTCAGTTCTCGGCTTAGCGATTTCAATTCTGACATATCATGAATTACCCCGACACTGCCTTTTAATTTCCCTTTTACGATAATCGGTGCCACATTGACGATGACTTCCCTCTTATTTGGACCTACCCTCATCGGTGTTCCCCGAACAGCACGTCTGGTTTTCAGCACCTTCATATGCATACTTTCCCCCTCAGAGATGTCCGCGGTAGCAGGCTGGCCGATTACTTGCTCTTTAGTGAGTCCCGTAATACGTGTATAAGCAGGATTGATGAGGATTCCACGGCCATTTTCATCGACAACAGAAATGGCATCGTCACTGGAATGGATAATCGCTTGAAGCATGGTTTGGATTTCTTTTAAATCCGTGATTTCCTCCGCCAGATTAACAACCTCTGTAATATCTTTAAAGACAGCAAAAGCGCCAATTAACGTCCCATTTTCTTCAATGATCGGAATGCGGGTCGTAATGATTTTCCGATCATTACTCAGGACCATTTCTTGGTTTGCCTCTATCCTTCTAGTGTCAAGAATGAGCGGCAGCCTCGTTGTGGGTATAACTGCAACGACAGGTTTTCCTATGGCATCCTCTTTTTTTACTCCCATTATTTCTTCAGCGCGTTTGTTAAACATGATGACCGTTCCTTGGTTGTCAATCACCATCATCCCGTCATTTGCAGCATTAAAAATCAGTTCCTGTTTATAAGATTCATTTTGATGCTTGGCGACTAGATCTTCTTTCTCTTCCATTAGCTTCGATAGTAAAAATGCAACACTTCCTGGAATTAATACTGTTTTTTTCTTTTTAGCATTTCTTAATTCTTGAAAGACGGCTTCATGACCCGTTACCTCAATGATGATATCGATATTTTCGGTAAGAAAAGGCTGCCAATGGGTCCCTGTTTTAATCCCCTCTTCTTGGGCTAATAAAATTCCCGGTGCATCAAAGTTTCGATCAATTACCACATGGACCTTTAACACTTCTGATTCTTTTAAAATTTTTAAGATTGCTGTACCGCCTTTACCGGCCCCAACAATCATAACGTTCTGCATTTTTTCTGCCCCTTTTAATTAAAGAAATATTTTTCATTCTCCCACAGGTAAAAACATGCAATTTTCTTCATCCTCTCTATTTTATTACCAAACACAATGTTTGACAAATTATTTCTATGTAATAAAATTTTCTTGAGATATAATTAGATATACCTTGTCATTATTATTAGCAATCGGAAGGAACTATTTATGATACGTATTTTTGCCCTTATCATATTATTGATCCCAGGAGCTTTAGCCGCTTTTGGGATAAAATTAATGCGTGATATGACCTTTGGGATTCTTCAGGCACCATTCCCATATTTGTGGCTTCAATTTCTTGTGGGTCTACTCTTTTTCGTCGGCGGTCTTGCGTTTGTAGCAGGATTTATTTTTCATCGCGATCAAAAGAGAAACAAGGTCCAAACTCGCTTTAAAAAATAGGCAGTGTTAAAGAATATTGTTGATTTTGGCCACAATGTTGATTGGAGTGGAAGGCGCGAGACTCCTGCGGGAGCAGCGGGACAGGTGAGACCCCGCAGGCGCTTTAGCGCCGAGGAGGCTCACCGCCCGCCCCGCGAACCGCTCGCGCCTGGAACGGAAATCAACATTCTCTTTTAACACAGCCAAAAAATAAGGAAGAAAAGAGGCCGCTATGGTCTCTTTTCATATTGTTTCCGGATTCGAAGTGCCTTAACTGTATCGTCCGTGATAATTGCCGTGCAATTAATATTAAAGAAGCGATGCATATCGGCATCTTTATTGACGGTATAGGGCCTTACTCCAATTCCATTTGCCATCGTATTAACGATGATCTTATCTGACATTGCAGAATGTTTTGGATGTATCCCTTTTGCTCTTATCGATTGTGAATAAATCCACGGCATATAAATGCCCTCAATAAAAAGCGGAGCAGTTTCAATTTCCGGCGCCAGCCGATAACTGTAAACAATACTATAGTGGTTAAAAGAGGAAATAATAATCCGATCGGAAAGGCCAAACTTTCGAACAAGATCAATGACTTTTTCTTCCATACCTTCATAAGGAAACAGACCGTTTTTTAGTTCAATATTACATAGAAGCTTGTTAGTCTTCATCCGTTCAAGGACTTCTGCCAGGGCTGGAATCGGCTCTTTTTTAACACCCTTTTTATTGGCATTTAGTTTTCTAATTTCTTTATATAAAAAGTCTTTGACAAAACCATTTCCATTCGTTGTTCGGTCGACTTTTTCATCGTGAATAACAACTAGTTCACCATCTTTCGTCATTTGAACATCGAGTTCTATCCCATCCGCTCCTGCCTTTTCTGCTTCAACAAAGGCTCCCATTGTATTTTCAGCAGAAGTGACAGCGTAGCCGCGATGTGCAAAAATCTGTGTCATGTTTTCACTTCCCAACTTTAAAATGGAGGAATTCCAAATGAAACCTTTACAACTATCACCCGAAACAGCAATCAAGCTTGCCGAAAAATTAAAGGTACCGATAGAACAGCTTATGCATATGCCCCAACATATTCTTATTCAAAAGATAATGGAATTGGAAAAGGAAAATAATAATTCTTCAAAATAAAAAGCCTCATTGCTGAGGCCTTTTATTTTATTCTTCCTTTCAAGAAGCCTTATGCTCAAGGCGTAATTTATCGGCGACCATGGCAATGAACTCTGAATTGGTCGGTTTTGCTTTTGACATGCTGACAGTATATCCGAAAAGGCTGGAAATGGAGTCAATATTGCCGCGGCTCCAAGCAACCTCGATGGCGTGACGAATCGCACGCTCAACTCGGCTTGCTGTCGTGTTATACTTTTTAGCAATATCCGGATATAATACTTTCGTGATTGAGCCAAGAAGCTCGATATCGTTGTAAACCATGGATATGGCTTCACGCAAGTATAAATAGCCTTTAATATGTGCCGGAACACCAATTTCATGAATGATGCTTGTAATACTTGCATCCAAATTTTTTGGTTTTTGTTCCACTTGGGATCGATAGCTGGACGACGAGGCCTTTCGAGTAAACGAATTACTATTACCGCTGACTTGACGAATATGATTCCCGAGATTTTCCATATCAAATGGTTTCAAAATAAAATAGGAGGCTCCAAGTTCAACAGCCTTTTTCGTTACATCTTCCTGCCCAAAAGCCGTCAACATAATGACATTTGGCAGTGATCCTTTTTTTAACTCCCGCAGGCGCTCAAGCACGGCCAAACCATCAAGATGGGGCATGATAATATCTAAAACAAGAACATCAGGGTCTACTGACCCTAACATGTCTAAACACTCCTGGCCATTATGGGCAATCCCAACCACTTCCATATCCTCTTGGGATGAAATATAATCCTCTAATAATCCAACTAACTCCCTATTGTCATCAACCACACAAACTTTAATTTTCTTCAATTCCAGTTCCTCCTCAGGTTCAACTCATCTCTATTTCATCTTAAAATCAATAATCAGCTGTAATCTCTTAATTCTATTCTAATTTACAAATTCGACAATGCAACAAAAAATCCTTTCATTTTTTTAATATTTCTTAAATTAGTGATATAATCTTATCTTTTCTTGGTTTTTCTCTTCTTTTCGACGAAATCCGCTTTATTTCCAATATAATACTGGATTTTGTCGAATATTCTTTTTGCATGAAAAAAAGCAAAATAGGGGAATTCCCCCACTTTGCTCTGATTAATGTCCAGCTTCAGCGCTAAACGGGCGCTTCCGCTTTTCTTATTAGCTAGCCTTGCTTTTTGCTGTTTCGTATATGTTAATTCCAGCTTCATTCAGCATCCATTCAATATGCACCCCATAACCTGAGGTCGGATCATTGACAAAGACATGTGTAACGGCTCCGACAAGCTTTCCATCTTGGATAATCGGACTTCCGCTCATCCCTTGAACAATTCCTCCAGTTTTTTCAAGGAGCTTAGGATCGGTTACTTTTATGACCATCCCTTTAGTAGCTGGAAACTTTTGCGGAATTGTGCTTACAATTTCGATATTAAATTCTTCTACTCGGTCGTTATTCACCACTGTTAATATCTTTGCAGGTCCCTCTTTTACTTGATGGGATAACGCTATTGGCAGCGGTTTATCCATTACGCCATTTTTTAATTCTTCATTTAATTCTCCAAAAATTCCGAACGGACTATTCTTTTGGATATTCCCAACAATTTCACGGTCATTTGAAAAGCGTGCAAGCTTTTCACCGGGATCCCCATGACTGCCTTTTTCAATAGAAGTGACGGTTGAACGAACTATTTGGCCATCCTCGACCACGATTGGTTTTTTTGTATCCATGTCTGAAATGACATGTCCAAGGGCACCATATTTTTTAGATTGAGGGTGAATGAAGGTCATTGTCCCAATCCCTGCAGCTGAATCTCTAATATATAAGCCAAGCTTATAGGTGTTTTCCCCTTTATCCTTTAAGGGGGTCAGTTTGGTGGTTATTTTTCCACTTTCTCTGCTTATGGAGATATCGAGAGCTTTACCTGTTTGTCCTGCTGTTTGTACAAACGGAGCAACATCGGTCATTTTTTCTATTTTATTGCCGTTAATTTCTGTAATAATATCCCCAATTTTTATTCCTGCAATTTCACCTGGGGACTTTTTTCCATCTGTAGTATTGATTAAATGGTGGCCAACAACTAAGACACCCACTGTATTTAATTTGACACCTATTGACTGACCGCCTGGAATGACTCGAAAATCCTTTAAGACATGTACATCGACCTTTTTTATTGGAATACCAGCAAATTCTAACAGCATTTCATTCTTGCCTTTTTCAGTTGCTTTAACCGTTACCGATTGTTTTTCCTGATCAAGTGTGTTTTTTGAATTGTGAGAATTTAGGACGGCTGATACCGGGGCAGCCTTTTTAAATGTGTAATCCTGTCCTTCAAAAACAGTAATCGTCTTTGGAATACTTAAATATTGACTCATAGGCTGAAAAAAAATAAGGCTAACTAATGAAACAAGGAGAATTCCACCAATAATTTTTCTAATTATCTCAAACCTCAAACTTTTCACTCTCCTCGCTTCTAGTTACTGCAATTAAAAATGGCTACATCTTTAATTTTGCCTCGTTCACAAGCATTTATAACTGGTATAAACATAAAAAAGCTACCCGAGATGGATAGCATTACAATTTTTCCCGAATTAATGGGCGGTATTACCTCTAAATGATTGAAATTTCACCTTATTTTATTTTCTGCCGCTAAATTTAATAATTCCTCTGCGTGTTGTTTCGTAAGTTCGGTAATTTCCGCCCCGGAGATCATCCGGCCAATTTCTTTAATTTTTTCTTCAACATTCAATGGTCTGACAGAGGTTGTCGTTCTGCCGCCTTTTTGTGTTTTTGAAATAAATAAATGAGTATCTGCCATAGCAGCCACTTGAGGTAAATGGGAAATACATAACACCTGGGAATCAATCGCAACTTTATAAATTTTTTCCGCAATCGACTGGGCAACTCTTCCACTCACCCCCGTATCTACTTCATCGAAAATGATCGAGGTCACACCTTGATGCTTGGAAAAAATACTCTTTAGTGCCAGCATGATCCGTGATAACTCACCTCCAGAAGCGACTTTCGATAAAGGCTTCAACGGTTCTCCCGGGTTGGTTGAAATATAAAACTCTACATGGTCAACGCCGTTTTTAGAAAAATGCTGAATGTCAGATTCAAACCGAATTTCAAAAACGGTTTTCGCCATATATAATTCCTTCAATTCTCTATGTATTAATCGTGTTAGCTTTTCAGCCCATTTGTGCCGAAGTTCAGTTAATTGTTTGGCTTCAAGAACTAAGTCTTTTCTAATCGAGGTTAATTCTTTTTCCAATTCAGCTATATGTGTTTCTTTGTTTTGGAGCGTTTCAATTTCTTCTTCGATTTTCGCCGCATATTCTACAATTTCATCGATTGTTTTGCCGTATTTCCGTTTAAGCTGGTTAATTTCATTTAAGCGGTTCTCAATTTCATTGAGCCTTTCCGGATCGTATTCTAAAGCATCCAATTCATTTCTTAATGAGCTTGCTGCATCCTCTAACAGATAAAAACTATTCGACACGGATTCAAAAATTTCTTTATAGTTTGAATCAAGCGCTGCTGCATCTTCGAGGTACCCCATAACCATTCCAATCCAATCAAGCCCTTTTTGATCCCCATTTAGCGCAGAGTAGCTAGATTGGATTGCTTCAAATACTCTTTCAAAATTCCCCAGTTTTCTTTTTTCCTCAAAAAGCACTTCATCTTCATGAAGTTTTAATTCAGCTTTTTGAATTTCATCTAATTGAAATTGAATTAAATCAAGGCGGTGGGCAGTCTGTTGATCATTTTCACTTAAATTTTTTAGCTTATGTAATGTCTGTTCATAACGCCGAAATACTTGCAGGTATTCATCTTCCGAGGCTAGGATTTCTTCCGAACCAAATTGATCAAGTAATTGGAGATGTTTGGTCTCATCCATCAATTCCTGATGTTCATGCTGACCATGAATATCCACAAGGGTTCGTCCAATTTCCCGCAGTGTTGAAATCGTTACAAGCTTTCCGTTTATGCGGCAAACGCTTTTTCCTGTTCGGGAAATATCACGCCGTAATACAACCATTTCTTCTTCAATATCGATCCCAAAGTCTAAAGCCTTCTTAATTACAGGATGGTCTGAATCCTCAAGCTGAAATAATCCTTCTATTTCCGCCTTTTCCTCTCCATGACGAACAAACTCTGCTGACCCTCTGCCACCTGTAAGTAAATGAATAGCATCAATTATTATCGATTTACCTGCCCCTGTTTCCCCAGTTAGAACAGTTAATCCCTTATTAAAGGAGATAGAAAGGGCTTCAATAATGGCGAAATTTTTTATTGACAATTCTGCTAACAAGGCACTCTCCCCCAATTACAGCATTTCTAGGAATCGATTGGTAACGACTTCTGTATCCTCCGGTGTTCGACAAATAATTAACATGGTATCGTCACCACATATCGTTCCTAATATTTCTTCCCAATCAAGATTATCGATAAGCGCTCCAATGGCCATTGCATTACCCGGCAAGCACTTCATGACTAACAAATGCCCCGCGGAATCAATCCTGACAAACGCGTCCACTAATGAACGTTTTAGTTTTTGCAATGGATTAAACCTTTGGTCTGCCGGCAGACTGTATTTATAACGGCCATCGAGTAATGGTACTTTAACCAAGTGTAATTCTTTAATATCGCGTGAAACTGTTGCTTGGGTTACATTATAGCCAGCACTTTTCAGTTCATCGACAAGCTCATCCTGTGTCTCAATATCATTACCGGCAATAATCTCTCTAATTTTTATTAGACGCTGCCCTTTATTCATTTTTTCACCCCTAGTTGTTAAAAACATTAGAGTATTTTGTACTAAAATGTCGTATCTACCCATATGTTAGCCCATTTTTATTACCTTGTACATTTAATCTTTTAAAATAAATCGAATAAAAGGATAGGCATCAGCCTATCCCTTTTATTCTTGCTTTGTGTGGAATTCATTATGTGCTTCCTTAACAACGTCCATGGGACTAACAGGGAGCTGAATGATGCCTGATTCCCGTTCACCTTCCCATTTAAGGTGAAGTAAAAATTCAATATTCCCATCACCGCCTGTGATCGGCGAAAAGGATAGATCTTCGACAAGGAATCCTTGTTGAACGGAAAAGGTAATGATTTTATCGATTACCTGTAAATGTACTTTTTCATCACGCACAATGCCTTTTTTACCAACCTGGTCTCGTCCAGCCTCGAACTGCGGCTTAATAAGGGCAATAATATCACTTCCAGGGACAAGAAGTGTTTTTAACACAGGCAATATTAAGCTTAGCGAGATGAATGATACATCAATTGAGGCAAAATTTGGCATTTCACCTGTTAAATCAGCAGGTGTTACATAGCGAAAGTTAGTCCTTTCCATCACCACAACACGTTCGTCCTGCCTTAGCTTCCACGCAAGCTGATTGTAGCCAACATCGAGGGCATAGGACATTTTCGCGCCATTTTGCAGGGCGCAATCGGTAAATCCGCCGGTTGAAGCCCCAATATCTAATAACACTTTATCAAGGACACTGACATTAAATATTTTCAGCGCCTTCTCAAGCTTTAAGCCACCGCGGCTGACATACTGGAGCATTTTCCCCTTAATGTTTAGCGGGATATCAATCTTAACCTTTTCTCCAGGTTTATCGAGCCGTTCTTCATTTGTATAAACCAGACCCGCCATGACGGCTCTTTTTGCTTTTTCCCTTGTTTCTATTAAACCTCGTTCCACGAGTAAAACATCTAAACGTTCTTTATTTTTCATAAGTTAAGCCCTTTGTTGTTTTTTCCTAGCCAGTTTCGAAATTCTCTTAATCACTCCGTCAGTGGTTAGACCAATCTCTTCAAGGAGGGAGCCGACATCCCCATGTTCAATAAATTGATCAGGAATTCCAAGTCTGTCAATTTGCGCATGGTAATAACCGTGATCATGAGCAAACTCAAGAACAGCACTGCCAAATCCGCCTTGCAATACCGCTTCCTCGATGGTTAGGAGCGGGAGGTTAGTTTCTAACAACTTCGTTAGCATCTTTTCATCCAACGGCTTAATAAACCGGGCATTGACCACCCTCACGGAGATTCCTTGCTTTTCAAGGGCCATCGCCGCCTCCATAGCCATCGGAATCGTCGTTCCAAAAGTTAGAATGGCTGCATCCTCGCCTTCTTTGATTACCTCCCACGTCCCAATAGGAATGCTCTTGAATTTCCCATCCATTGGTACACCGATTCCATTGCCGCGCGGGAATCTCATCGCAATTGGACCATCATCATAATTCAAGGCCGTATAAACCATATGCTGGCCCTCATTTTCGTCTTTCGGCATCATTAGGACCATGTTTGGTATATGTCTTAAAAAGGCAATATCGAATACCCCTTGATGTGTTTCACCATCAGCACCAACTAAACCGGCACGGTCGATTCCAATAAATACATTTAAGTTCTGCCGGCAAATATCATGGACAACCTGGTCATAGGCGCGCTGCAAGAAAGTCGAGTAAATCGCTAAAAAAGGTTTCATATTTTGCGTCGCTAATCCTGCTGCTACTGTTGCCGCATGCTGCTCAGCGATTCCGACATCATACATTCGTTCGGGAAACTCGCTGGCAAAGCCTTCTAGCTTCGAGCCAACTGGCATCGCTGGTGTAATCGCCACAATTCGTTCATCTTCGCGCGCGAGCTTGCGGACGGTTTCGCTGACTAAGCTGCTCCACGCTGGCGGCTGCATTTTGTTGGGCTTTACAAAGGCACCCGTGTCCATCTTGTATGGACCTGTACCGTGCCACGTACCTGTTTTATCCGTTTCTGCCGGTTGAAATCCTTTTCCCTTTTTCGTAATTACATGAAGGAGGACGGGGCCGGCGGTCTTTTTAGCATAACTAAGGTTCTCAAATAAATTGTCAAAATTATGACCATCAATCGGACCTAAATAGGTAAAACCCAGCTCTTCAAAAAACATGCCTGAAACAAATAGATATTTAAGACTATCCTTTATCCGTTCCGCAGTTGCCGCAAGCTTACCGCCAACAGCAGGCACCTTTTTCAACAGGACTTCCAGTTCATCTTTCACCCATTGGTATTTTCCAGCTGTCCGCAATTGACCAAGAATATTATGAAGTGCCCCAACATTTGGAGCAATCGACATTTCATTATCATTTAAAATTACAATCATGTCTTTTTTCTCATGGCCAATATGATTTAAGGCTTCTAGGGCCATTCCGCCTGTTAAGGCACCGTCGCCAATAACCGGTACAACGAAGGATTTTTCCTTTTTTAAGTCCCTGGCAATCGCCATCCCCATCGCAGCAGACAATGAGGTGGAACTGTGCCCTGTCTCCCATACATCATGCTCGCTTTCAATTCGTTTCGGAAAACCGCACAACCCTTTGAATTGTCTTAGTGTATCAAATTCACACGCTCTGCCAGATAAAATTTTATGGACATAGGACTGATGCCCGACATCCCAAATAATTTTATCCTTTGGACTATTAAAACATTTATGTAAAGCAATAGTTAATTCAACAACACCTAAATTCGGTCCAATATGGCCTCCGGTTACGGACAGCTTTTCAATTAAGAATTGGCGAATATCCTGACTTAAAGCCTCCAGTTCTTTATTCGACATTCCTTTTAAAAAGGACGGGTCTTTTATTTCTAACAGATCCATTTTTGGACCACTCACTTTCATACTTTTTCTGAAAAAATAGCCGCTAACACAGGTAGTGATAACGGCATTTATCAACGTTTTCTACATTGAAAACAATTATAACACACTTCATTCATTGCCTCAAATTCCCTTTATGATAAAGGGAGGAGCGCCGTAAAACCTGTTTTTAATGGTCTCTTGATGCAATTAAATCCGTTATTTCCTCTAAGAGGTTTGTATGTAAACCTGTCTTTTTTAAATGTACTTTCGCTTGGTTTATTTGCTTATCCAACGCTTCTTTTGCACCTTCCAAAGATAGTAATTGGGGGTACGTACTTTTATGATTTGCTGTATCACTGCCAACAGTTTTGCCAATTAATTGTTGATTGCCTACTAAATCAAGAATATCATCCTGAATTTGAAAGGCAAGGCCAAGGTGATGGGCAAAGGCAGAAAGGTGTTCTAATTGGCTCTCCGTTGCACCTGCCAAAATCGCCCCTGCTAACACACTAAACCTAAGCAGCTTTCCTGTCTTATGAATATGAATATAATCAAGTTCCTGAAGGGTTAGTGACTTCCCTTCGCCTTCCATATCTGCCACTTGGCCGCCAACCATTCCTTCACAACCGGCTGCTTTTGCCATTTCAATGATTACCTTTAGCAATGTGTCAGAGGAAGCGAAATCAGCAGGGATTTTCCCAATAACTTCAAAACTATAGGTTAATAGCGCGTCGCCGGCCAATACGGCTATCGCATCACCAAAAACTTTGTGATTGGTCGGCTTTCCACGTCGTAAATCGTCATTATCCATACTAGGTAAGTCATCATGGATTAATGAATAGGTATGAATCATCTCAACTGCCGTAGCTGCAAACAGACCTTTTTTCGGATCTATTCTATAGGCGTCTAATGTCGCAAATAACAATAATGGACGAATTCTCTTCCCGCCTGCTTCAAGGGAATACATCATCGATTCTTTAATAATAGGTGGAGCAAAGAGCTTATCAACCAGCTTCCGAAGCTCCATTTCCAGCAATTGTTTATATTCTTCGGCAAATGCGTCTAGTAACCTGGCTTCCAAGTTTTATTCCTCCTCATCAATCGAAAAGTTCTCCTTTCGCCCATCCTCCGTTATGATTTGAGTCAGTTGCTCTTCAACACTTTTCAATTTGTCATGACAAATTTTAGATAATTCCATACCTTCTTTATAAAAAGTAATCGCTTCTTCTAATGGAACATCTCCCTCTTCAAGCTTATCGACAATTTGTTCCAGTTTCGTCATAGCCTCTTCAAAAGTTAATTTCTTTTCATTCATCACTTTTTCCGCTCTCCTTTATATTCTCCACATTACAGTAAAGACTCCCGTCTGATAATTGAATCTGAACCCGCTCATTCACTTTAACCTGTTTCACCGTTTTAACTAGGCTGTAATCGTCGGTATAGGCTAAACTATAGCCTCGTTCCATTATTTTCAACGGGCTTAAGGCTTGTAAGGTTGACAGTACATGATTGAATTCCGTTTGTTTTTTTGAGAATATTTGAAGCATAGACCGGTTCATGTCTTTTTGTCTGCGTTTGAACTGATTTTTAGCTTCAAGTAATGCTTCGCTCGGGTGGTTTCGTTCCAAACGTTTATTAAGAATTTCATGCTGGCCTTTTTTTAATAATGATAACTTGGACGTGCCCCGGACAAGCCTTTCTGTTAATTTGTCTACTTGCTCGAGCTTCTGTTCATAGAGACGATGTGGATAGCGGAAGGCATATGATTTTTGTACCCGGTTTAACCGCTCTTTTTCAAACCGGAATTTTTCCTGCATGGCCCTTAAAAGACGGGTCTGCCGTTGCAAAATCCGGTCCATTAATTCCTCAATATGCGGAACAGCGAGCTCAGCAGCACCTGTCGGAGTCGGCGCCCGAAGATCCGCTACAAAATCTGCAATTGTAAAATCCGTTTCATGACCGACGGCCGAAATAATCGGAATCCTTGAGGAAAAAATCGCCCGGGCAACCTGTTCCTCATTGAAGGCCCATAATTCCTCAATAGAGCCTCCCCCGCGCCCAACAATCAAAACATCTATTTCCTTAATCCCATTTGCTTTAGCAATCGCTTTAACAATGGAGGGTGCGGCATTATCACCTTGGACAAGGGCAGGGAAAACAAGAATATTGGCAATTGGATAACGCCTTTTAATTGTCGTGATGACGTCTCTTATCGCCGCACCTGTTGGAGAAGTAATCACGCCAACCGTTCTCGGATACAGGGGAATGGCCTTTTTCGCTTCAAATGCAAATAGTCCCTCAGCCTCTAATCTCTGTTTTAGCTGCTCATAGGCTAGAAATAATTCTCCAATACCGTCAGGCTGCATCTCTCTAATATAGATTTGATACTGGCCGCTTGGTTCGTACACGGTAATATCGCCTTTTACAATCACTTTCATTCCGTTTTCCGGAGTATATTTCATTAACCGAGACTGGCTGGCAAACATCACCGCAAGAATTCGGGCTTTTTCATCCTTTAAAGTAAAATACATATGGCCGCTCGAATGTTGTTTAAAATTTGAAATTTCGCCTCTTACATGGACATCATGTAAATGTGGATCGGCATCAAATTTTCGTTTTATGTATTTAGTTAAAGCATTTACGGTTAGATATCTTTGCTCCTGCATAATAAGTTCCTCTTTTCAACCAATTCGCGAGTCTGTCCTTAATCTTTAGAAAATGGGAAAGATAAGGACATGATCCTGCTTAATCGCGCGTTAAACTTTGCTCGGCGGATTTTAGCGTATTATACATCAGCATCGTTATCGTCATTGGTCCTACTCCCTTTGGTACCGGTGTGATATATCCAGCCTTTTCACTCACCTCATCAAAGGACACATCACCACAAAGCTTGCCGTCCTCATTACGGTTAATACCTACATCAATGACAACCGCGCCTTCTTTAACATGATCCGCTTTGATAAAGTTAGGGATCCCGACTGCAGCAACAAGGATATCCGCTTGTTTTGTATGTAACTTTAAATCTTTGGTTTTGGAATGACAGTAAGTTACGGTCGCATGCTGATTAAGAAATAATTGCCCTACCGGCTTGCCGACAATATTACTTCTGCCGACAACGACGACGTTTTTCCCGGCAATAGATATTCCTGTTTCCTCCAGCAGCACCATGATCCCATAAGGGGTACAGGGCAAAAAGGCATTCTGCCCGGTCATCATCCTGCCGATATTAATCGGATGGAACCCATCGACATCCTTTATCGGGGAAATCGTCTCAATTACCTTTCTTTCATCAATATGTTTAGGAAGCGGCAGTTGAACTAAAATCCCATGGATGGCGGGGTCCCCATTTAATTCTTCAATTTTCGCAAGCAGGTCCTCTTCGGAAACCTCCTCTTGCATTTCAATTAATAAGGAGTACATGCCAAGTTCTTTACATGTCTTTTCTTTATTTGTTACATATGTCCGTGAAGCATGGTTACTTCCGACAAGAATAACGGCTAATCCTGGGGTTACTCCCTGAGATTTAAGGGCAGCCACATGTTCGGCAATTTCTACTTTTTTCTTCGCAGCAATTTCTTTTCCATTAATTATTTGAGCAGTCATCAATATTTCTCCCCTTTTGTGAGAGGAACCAATCAATTAATCGTTAAGAAGCTTTTGTTTCACCTTTGAAAGAACACCATTAATAAACTTGCTTGATTGGTCATCCCCGTAAATTTTGGCTATCTCTATAGCTTCATCTAAAATTACATTTTCCGGAACTTCCGTTCGAAAATATGTTAATTCAAATACAGCAATTCTTATTAGGTTTCGGTCAACGGTAGCTAAGCGATCTATCGTCCATTTTTCAAGGTTTTCACTTATCAATTTGTCGATTTCGGCTTTATGTTCGACAACGCCTAAAACGAGCTTAGAAAGATAATCGTCACCTGCCTCCCCTTCCAAAACATGTTCAATTGCGGATGATGCCTCAGTGCTGCTTACATCGATTTGAAACAGAGCCTGTAATGCTTTTTCCCTTGCTGTTCTTCTCTTCATTATACAGTTAACTCCTTTAGATATATTAAAAAAATTTGTCTATATTTCATACATAATATTGGATTAAAACAAATAAAGATGGTTTGCACATAAAAAGATAATAGCATAACTAACATGGATTCGCACTGTAAGGATCATTTTTTTTCAATTTGTATCATTGGAAAAGAAAAACCAAAGGATTAAGTTCCTTTGGTTTTACATCTTACATCTCTGAATCAATTTCGGGTTCATTCTTTTGGGTTTCAAATTGAATTCCAACAACATGAATATTTACTTCCTCTGCATCTAAGGCAGTCATATTAAGGAGCGCTTGCCGGATGTTATCTTGTACTTTCCCAGCTACAGTCGGAATCGATACCCCAAACTTCATCAAGCAGTACACATCAACCTTTATTCCTGATTCCGTCAGCTCCACTTTAACACCTTTACCGTGATTTTTCTTCCCCAAACGTTCTACAACACCCGTTGCAAAATTTCCGCGCATTGAGGCGATACCTTCCACCTCGGAAGTGGCAATCCCCGCAATGACCTCAATGACTTCAGGGGCAATTTCAATCTTCCCATGCCCGCTATTACCTTGTTCCATTTCTAATACACTAAACTCGCTCATCTTTCTGTTCACCTCCATAAATTAGCTAGACTTCATCACATCATGCAATTCCAGGAATTTCGTATTAAATCCGCCTTCTACAAATGTTTCATGCTCTAGTAATTTTAAATGAAATGGGATTGTTGTATGGATTCCCTCTATAACAAATTCACTTAATGCCCGTTTCATTCTGGAGATTGCCTCTTCCCTGCTGGGACCATATGCGATGACTTTCGCAATCATAGAATCGTAGTAAGGCGGTATCGTGTACCCCGGGTATGCAGCCGAATCAACTCGAACTCCAAAACCTCCAGGCGGCAAGTACATTTTGATTTTTCCAGCCGAAGGGAGAAAATTCTTTTCTGGGTTTTCAGCGTTGATCCTGCACTCAATTGCCCATCCTGTAAAAGTGACTTCCTGCTGTTTTATAGATAACTTTTCGCCGTTTGCCACTCGAATTTGTTCTTTAATGAGGTCGATTCCAGTGACCATTTCAGTTACAGGATGCTCAACCTGAATCCTTGTGTTCATTTCCATAAAATAAAATTTACGATTGCGGTAGTCATAGATAAATTCTACCGTGCCGGCACCTGAATAAGCAACTGCTTTTGCTGCTTTTACTGCGGCAGCACCCATCTCTTCGCGAATTTCCCCGTCTAAGGCAGGTGAAGGCGTTTCTTCAAGCAGCTTTTGCAGCCTGCGTTGGATGGAGCAATCTCTCTCGCCTAAATGGATGGTATTACCGTGAGAATCACCAAGTACCTGAATTTCGACATGACGGAAATCCTCAATATATTTTTCAATATAGACACCGGCATTCCCGAAAGCGGTCAGCGCTTCCTGCTGGGTAATATTGATGCCTTTAATTAATTCCTGTTCATTCCTGGCAACACGGATTCCTTTGCCGCCACCGCCTGCTGTTGCTTTAATAATGACTGGATACTGAATTTCTTCCACAAGTTGAAGGGCCTCGTCGATGTCATTAATAATTCCGGTGGAGCCGGGAACAATCGGTACACCAGCTTCCTTCATCGTTTCCCTAGCGATATCCTTTGTACCCATTTTGGTGATTGCCTCTGGGCTTGGTCCAACAAAGGTTATATTACATTCACGACAGAGTTCAGCGAAATCGGCATTTTCTGCCAAGAAGCCATAACCCGGGTGAATGGCATCACAAGCGGTTAGCTTGGCGACACTAATAATATTTGTAACGTTTAAATAACTGTCTTTTGATGCAGTAGGACCAATGCAATAGGCTTCATCAGCCAACTGAACATGCAATGCTTCCCGGTCTGCTTCTGAGAAAACGGCAACTGATTCAATTCCCATTTCCCGGCAGGCACGAATAATCCTTACTGCGATTTCTCCTCTATTTGCAATTAACAGTTTTTTTATCATCCTGTTACCGCTCCTTACCTTAAGGCTTTACTAAAAATAATGGCTGTCCGTATTCAACTAATTGGCCATTTTTTGCAAGTACTTCCACAATTTCTCCAGTTACTTCTGCTTCAATTTCATTAAATAATTTCATTGCTTCGACAATACACACAATGGAATCCTTCGTTACATGTGACCCTGCTTTCACATATGCATCTGCATCCGGAGTCGGAGAGGCATAGAAAGTTCCTACCATTGGTGAAGTAATCTTGTGTAGATTTTCTGTATCCGCTTCAGTGGTTGTTTCAACCTTTGGAGCTTCCTGCTTTACTTCAACTGCAGGCGCAGTTGGAGTAACAGCTGCAACCGGAATTGTTTGAACGGCAGCCGGTGCTGCTGGAGCAGCTGCTTGTATAACTGGCTGAACAGTCGTTACTGTTGCTGGACCATTCTTCTTCATCTTGATTTTAGAACCGTCATTCTCATATACAAATTCATCAATACTCGACTGGTCAACCAATTTAATCAATTCACGAATTTCTTGTACTTTTAACATTATGTAACACCCCTCGTACTACTTTAATAAACTGCTTTGAACTTTGGATACTGGCTAGCTCAGCACCCAGCGGCTAGTGCACTTCGCTAAACGGGTGCTTCCGCTTTTCTTATGACTTACTACTAATACTATAATATAATACTAAGTAAAAGTTCAATAATCTTAATCGGATTTCTCACTTTCCTCTATGCTACCATCTTAATATTTTTTAATCAAAAAGGGAATTTTTACTGTCGTTATCAATACAAAACACTATTTTTCCCTATTTAAAAATAAATAAACGTAAAAAAAAGGAAGCAATGCTTCCCTAGTTTGTCGAGAAAGGGTATTATTCTCGGCAATTTTTTACCTTGTCAGATTCTAAATACGAATTTTATTTATTTTCCCTGCAATTAGGCCTGTTGATTTCCGCTCCAGGCACTCGCTTTCCGCGGGGAGGTCCTGGAGCCTCCTCGGCGCTATGGCGCCTGCGGGGTCTCCAGTGACCTCTATATCCCGCAGGAGTCGAGTGCCCTCCGCTCCAATCAACAGGGAGGCAACTAAATCTAAAGTATTACAACACACCTTTTCTAACCTTGCTAAGTGTGTTGATAAAAAGAAGAAGAGAATCAGATGGGCGGTCATTATCCTCACTATAAAATGGACGAACTTTTCTAAAAGAAAAGAAAAATCTATATATAATAAGGCGTAGGAGGTGGTTGTCTGGAACTAATTCATCGATAGACACAAATTCCTATTCACTTTGGATAGATTCCTATGGCATAAACATTGATTTCACCACTTATTTTTATAATTTATTGGTTGAGTCGAAGTCTTTATTAATACCGCACTGTTGATTGGAGCGGAAGGCGGCGAAGACTCCTGCGGGAGCAGCGGGACAGGTGAGACCCCGCAGGCGCTTTAGCGCCGAGGAGGCTCACCGCCCGCCCCGCGGAAAGCGAAGCCGCCTGGAGCGCAAATCAACAGACCTGATGAAAAGACCGAATACTGATGAGTTTACAACAAATTAACGCGTTTAATCATTAAAGAAAACGATTGAAATAAAAGGCTATCGAAAGTTTTTCGATAGCCTAAGGAAGCGAGGCTTCCCTTTTTTTACATTTTATTTTGAAGGCTGATATTCTACTGCAACATAGTTGGTTTCATCAATTTCTTTTTTCACTTCAAGCATAATTTTATTTGCTTCTTTTACTGATGGCTTCTTCTTGGCTTTAACTGTAACGATGACTTCCGGTCCATCGGCTCTAACTAGTACATCATCATAGCCCATCGTTTTAATAAAATGTTCAAGCAATTCTTCCTTTGCCGCTGTTTCAGTTAACTTATTCATTTGATCTTTTACCTTACTTTTTTCATCTTCGGAAAGATTGGTGGAAGCTAGTTGAGTAGTTAGATCTTGTCTCTTTTCGCTGCGGATGTCTTCAAGGTCCATTTTAAGTTCTTCAAACTGAGCATCGCCCGCTACAGAAGATATGACGGATTTGCCATCCTTGGATTCGGTTTTTGTTTTACCCTGATTTTGATCTTTACCCTTTTGTTGGACAGCTGCTAGTTCATTCGTTTTTTGCTCTGGAGAGGTAATATAATAAACCGTCAGCACAACTACTAAACTTAACATTGTCAATAACCAAACTGTTTGTTTTTTTAAAAGCATGAAGAAATCCCCCTTTTATTTTTTAGGCATAACAGCGACTCTGTGGCTCGGCACTCCTAAAACCCTCGTGACTGCTTCCCTAATCCATTTTTTTACCTCGATATTTTCAACACCTTTGGCAACGACTAATACACCGCGAATCTCTGGTTTTTTTGTTTCGACTACAATTGGAACCTCTTTTTCTCCTTCACGGATTATCACCAGTTGTTCATCCGTTGAGGAATCCTGAACTTTACGCTGCCCGCCGTCACGATCTACCTCATCCGTTGTTTGTGATTTTGTCACCCGATTTTTTTCTAGTACCTTTTTATCTGTAGAATCAATGTTCACAACGACGGTAACATCATTTACTCCTAACATTTCCTGAAGTGCCTTCTTTAGTTGATTCTCATATTTTTCTTCATAATCAGCTATCGACTTATTGCCTGAACCCTTATTCAGGCCAAATGCAGCTACATCCTCGGACTCTGCTTTCCCACTTGTTGCAGCAGGTACCGCTGCAGGATTTGTGTCATTTTTGAACACAATATTGCCTACAAACATAAACGCGGCACCAATACAAAGGACTAGGATCATATACTGGTATTTACCGGGTTTCTTCTCGCCATTTTCATCAGGTTTGAGTATTTTTTTGAGCCATGATAATGGTCCTTGATTGTTATCCATTTTTCTTTTTGATCCCCCCCTCAATCGAAATCTCAACTGACTCTTCTGATACATTCCATTTTTGCGATAGAAATGCGGCTATTTGTTCTGTTTCTTCTGTTGATCCTTTGGATGGAAGAGGTGTTCCTGTGTTAATATCGATTTGTTTAATCACTTCGACTGTCTTCACGCCAGTTTCTGGCTGCTTCAGAAGAACCACAACCTTTTGGAGGTTTTCAGGAAATGCTTTGTCGCTTTCTTCGTTAATGGCAAGGTCAATTGTTTCTATCTCCAATCCGTATTGGTCCATCAACTCCTTTTTTACGTCCTTTTTCAGCTTGACAGCCATGTCTTTTAAAATATATGCACTCTGGGATGCTTGTATTTCTTTTTTCTTTAAATCTATTAAATTTTCCATATTTTTTTCCCCTGGTGCTTGATACGTTGGGATGGCGGCAAAGGCTGATTCAAAATCCTTGGAGATCAATTTAAGGATTGGGGTTAGAATAATGGCGATTAAGAGCAGTCCTGTAACCATTTTGGTATATTTCTGCATACTCGAATTTGGAAGCAGCATATCAATGACTGTCGCTAACAGGATAAACAGAATAATATTCGTTACCCACTCTTTCAAAAACTCCATTTTCTGGGCCCTCCTATCTCATCATCATCGTCAAATTTCCAGCAGCTACAATAACCGTAATACTTAAAAAGAACATCAGTGACACAATCGCTAGTGCGGCAAACACATAAATCACACTCTTACTGATAATATCCAAACAGGTAATGATTGGCCCGCCGCCTAATGGCTGAAGGATAGCGGCGGCAAATTTATAGATAAAGGCGATCATCAAAATTTTAATCGCAGGAAATGCGACGATGATTAGCAGGATCGCCACTCCGGCAATCCCAACCGTATTTTTTAACAGAACAGATGCACTAACGACTGTATCGGTTGCATCGGTAAACATTCTGCCGATGACCGGAATAAAGTTTCCGGTAACGAATTTCGCTGTCCTGATGGTTACACCATCTGTTACAGCGGCGGAAGCCCCCTGGACAGAGATAACACCTAGAAATACTGTTAAGAACAGACCCATTAACCCGATGCTCCAGTTTCTTAGCAAGGCTGCCAGCTGCGACACTTTATATTGTTCAGACATTGTACTGACAACACTAAGCAAGGTAGCTAGAAAGAGGAGCGGGAGAATAATATACTGTATGAATAAACCGCTCATATTCATTAAAAATAATATGACTGGATGGAAGAAAGCCGCGGAGACAATTCCTCCGGAAGCGGCTATTAACGCCAGCAGCAACGGCACAAGCGCAAGCACAAAGGAGATCATTGTCCCGATTGCTTCGTTCGTGTAATCGATAGCAACATGAAAACTATTAAGGGCAAGAATCACCAGCACCATATAGACGATCGAATAAGCAACCTTGCTGATTGCGCTTTTCTCGAAGGCATTTTGCATTGATTGCAGAAACATACTAAAAATCGTTAGCATGATCAACGAACCAAGTAATTTCCCATTCGCAATAAACTCATGGAAAGCAAACTTTAAAACTCCCTGCCCCCATTGTTTAAAGGAGAATTTTTTATCCCCTTTTACGAAATCATACAAGCTTCCTTTTTGGCTTTCCGGAAGAAAGCCGCCATATTTATTGGTAATATCTTCCCAAAATTGTTTTAGTTCCGCTAAGTCCAATGCTTTGAGTTGTGAATCTACTAATTCCTGCGGTGAAAGCGGGTTAGAGGTGTCTTTAGATTCTTCGGCAGCTTGGACACTAGGAATCAATAAAAAAAAGAATACAAGAATGATAATAGGAATAAACTGCAGCCTCTGCTTCAATTTTTACACCCCATTAGCTCGGAATTAGTTTGATAATGGTTTCAATTAAAACGGTTAGAATGGGAATCGCCATGGCAAGGATAATAATTTTTCCTGCTAATTCTATTTTTGAGGCGATGGCTCCTTGACCGGCATCCTTCGTTATCTGGGTCGCGAATTCAGCGATATAGGCAATCCCAATAATTTTGAGAATCGTTTCAACATAGACCATATTCACCTTGGCATTCACTGCTAACTTTTCGAGCATATGAATGATTTCAAAAATCTTATCCACTAAAAACAGAAAAATGACACAGCCAACAAAAACAACCAAAAGGAAGGCAAAATTTGGTTTTTGCTCTTTAATGATTAAGGCAAGAAAGGTTGCGATGAGAGCGACGCCGACTATTTTAATGATTTCAATAGCAGAGCCCTCCTTTCTATTGAAACAGGAATACAGATTTTATTTTTTGAAAGAGGTCGTCCACAATCGAGGCCACCTGAAACAAAATATAGATAAATCCAAACAAGGTGACCCACTGTGCGTATTCCTTTTTACCCACTTGATCAAGAACAGTATGCAAAAAAGCAACCACTATGCCAACACCGGCAATTTTAAAAATAATATCTACTTCTAAGCCCATTGCTTTTCCCCCTAAAATAATAAAATAATCAGTAATAATCCTGATAAGAAGCCCAGGCTCTTTATCATCTTTTCATATTTTGCCTGCCTGTCGATGGCATCCGCTTCTTCTCTTTCAAGATGTGTCAGCGTCAGCATAATATGTTTTTGCTGGGAAAAGCGATCATGGCGGCCAAGGGTTTCCCCAAATTGCTTCATAATTTCAAATTCTCCCTGCTTTAATGCTGTGGACTTCCAAACCTCTTTTAAACTAGTTTCCCAAGCATCCTTCACCGTTGTTTCTGTGTCTGTCAGTTTCTTTCCAAAGGCTTCAAAAAACAGGGAAAGAGGTTTTGAAAGCTGTGCAGCTAATCTCCTGGCAGCCTCATGCAGCGGTGTGTGACTATACATGATTTCCGCCTCTAGTGATTGCAGTGCCGATCTTAACGCCCTTAGCTGCTTGGGCCGGTCACTAAAATTTCGGGCTGCCTCAAACCCAGTCCAAGTCGTTGCAACAATAATGATGATCGCGCCAATTAACTTAATCATTCATGTCACTCTCACTTTTTGCTTCATTTCATGTCCATTTCCATCAAGAATATGTGTAATCGTTCCGGGCCCAGCTGCACGGCTCAAAATGACAAAGCGCTCAAAAATTCTTTGGTCAATGATGGCTCTTAGGGACGGTCGATTCCGTATTTCTTCCATGCTCGTCCCGTGTGTAGTCGTGATTAGTTTGATACCCGCATGGACCGCCTCTTGAATGGCCTCCGCATCCTCCATTCTGCCAATTTCGTCGGCAATCAAGACATCCGGGCTCATCGAGCGAATCATCATCATCATTCCTTCAGCCTTTGGACAGGCGTCTAAGACATCAAGCCGATGGCCAAAGGTTAATTGCGGTACGCCATTTACACAACCAGCAATTTCACTCCGCTCATCCACGATACCTACTTTACGAGCCTGAAAGCCTTTTGCCCTGTTCCCGGAAGAAATGATTCTTGCAATATCTCGTAACAAGGTTGTTTTCCCTGTTTGCGGTGGTCCAATGACCATCGTATGCATCCAATTCCTTTGATAAATAAAGGGGATTAGTGGTTCAGCTATCCCCACCTTTTCCCTGGCAATCCTTATGTTAAAAGAGGATATATCCCGAATCGCCTTGACCCTTCCCTCTTCAAGGATCACCTTACCAGCGAGCCCAATCCGATGTCCCCCGGAAACGGTAATATATCCTCGTTTCAGCTCTTCCTCAAGCGTGTATATTGAGAAGTGACTTATTTTATTCATTAAATGAACAGCATCTTCGGGCTGAATAAGATAGGATAAAAATCTTGGTTCTCCCTTAAGCGTCATTTCTACTGGCCGGTTAATGCGAATACGAATTTCCTCTAATTCTTCTTTTTCATTAGGAGGGATTTGGCTGATTAGCTCGGCAATTTTTTTGGGTAAGAAGTTAAGAATTGTTTCCACGAAGGTTTCCTCCTTGTCTCTCATTATTTAAAATGTATGCCTGCTTGGACGCATTATGACTTTCAAATCTGTTCATTCTTTCAAAAATTATCCTTCGATTCTATTTTCTTCATCTTTTTACTAGACAAAATAGAAGAATTTTAACAATGGAACATTTAGCAAAGTTTTGCCGTATTTTATAGAAAGCTCGAACATGTAAGGAGGAGAAAAGAATTTGTATAATTACCTGCCCCCAAGGAATGGAATTCCAGGCAAGGGACATTCATTGATTAAAGTAACCGGGGACGGAGAATTAGCAGTCCAGCCCGACACTGCCACTGTCAATTTAGGGGTCGTCACTGAAAATAAGGTGCTAATAACAGCCCAGCAGCGAAATTCTCAAGAGTCAAAAAGGGTAATCGATTCCCTATTAGCACTTGGAATTCCCCATAGTCATGTGCAAACATTCGATTACCGGATTGAATCCGATTATGATTATGAGCAGGGAAAACAAATTTTTCGAGGCTATAAAATCACTCATATAGTACAGGTGAAAATAGAAGATTTAACGTTAATAGGAAAAGTGGTGGACACTGGGGTCGAAAACGGAGTAAATTATGTCTCAAATATCCAGTTTAAAGTGAAAAACAAAGATCCTTATTACCAGCAGGCTCTTACCTTGGCATTAAACAATGCGATTGAAAAGGCGAAAACAATTGCAGCTGCATTAAATGTGACACTAGTTCCGACTCCTAGTTCGATCATCGAAGGAGGAGCCGTTGCCCAGCCCTTTTATCATCAACCGGAAACACTTGTTAAAGGGATAAGCTCCACCCAATTTGAGCCGGGACAAATACTGGTAAAGGCAAATATAGCAGCGGAATTTCACTATTTGCAGACCTTTTAAAAAAAGGATTGAACCAGAGGTTCAATCCTTTTTTCTATTCTTTCTCATATTTCTTTGCCCAATTATACAATTGCATTTCTGTAATTGCCCCATTGTAATGCTCTCGAATGACTCCCTGTTTATCAATTACAAATGTTTCAGGCTGCCCTGTGACATTATACAACTTCGAAACCTTCGCATTGTAATCAAATAAATAATTCATTCCAGCTTTATTGTTGTCGGTAACTTTTTTAATCTTATCCATTGTCTCACCGCGGTTAATCATAAGGAGGTTATATTGATTACCATAATCTTTTTGGAAAGCCTCCAGCTCTGGAAGTTCTTCCTTACACGGGGCACACCATGATGCAAAATAATTCAAAATAACAACTTTCCCCTTAAAATCAGCGAGTTTCGTGGTACTTCCATCTAAATTTGGCAGCTCGAATTGGTAAGCCTTATCGCCGACATCTGTATGTTTTCCTTTTGTTACCATACTATAACCAAAAAAGCCGAACATGCCTACAATAAGAATAAATACGAGTAATTTGATAACTCGCTGGTTCATCGTATTTTCCTCCTGACACCGATAAAATCAACAGGCTAAATCAACCTGTTATTTTTCAAGCTGCTTTAAAAACTCAATTTCCTTCTGAAGTTTGCTATGTTTCTTACCGATAATGAACATATAGCCAAAAATGACAACCCAAGCAACGGAATAAGCTCCAAACATATATTCATAATTCATCATTAATTCCTCCTACTGATCTAATTCTTCTCTTAATTTTTCTTTGTAGTGTTCGACTTTCATTTTCATCTTCTCAAAGGAAACGCCCTTTTGAAGCAGGTAAGCATAAAGAATCGTGAACGCTGTTATCGTGACAAGCAATGCTACAAGCATACTGCTTTCAATCCCGCCGCCTTGTTGGGAAGGACCGTCACCAAAGACAATTGGGTGGAACTTTGTTTGCCACCAGCGAATGGCAAAGAATACAATCGGAACGTCAGCAAAACCGATGATGCCAAAGACAGCTGAAAGCCGAGCCTTTTTATCCCAAACACCATCCATTTGGCGAATCATAATGTAGGCAATATAGATAAAGAAAAGGATTAGGGTCGTAATGAGACGCGGCTCCCAAACCCACCAGGTATTCCAAGCTGACCTTGCCCAAATTGGTCCAGTTGTTAAAACAATGATCGTAAAGACCACACCAATTTCTGCTGAAACATAGGCATACGTGTCAAAAATTCGCTTGCGCTTGATTAAGAACAAAATACTGAATACAAATGTTACGAAAAACGCCATGAAAGCAAGCCATGCAGAGCTAACATGGAAATAAAAGATTTTTTGCGCGGCATGCATCGTAGATTCTTCCGCCGCAAAGATAAAGATAAAATATAGAGATACCAGCATGGAAATGACTGTACCAGCAAACAAAATTTTTGATAGATTCGCTGATTTCACACGCTTCAACGGTGTCCCAGGGAGCATCGCTTTCTCTCGTTCGAGATTCATACTCATCACTTAAACCTCCAGCACATAATCGATTAATAAGAAACAAACAACAAAGAAGATAACATCATACGCTGTAACCAATTGAATCCAGGCAATTGCACTAGAAAGCTTTTCGACATTCGTTAAAATGATTTTCGTCGCCTGGACAACACCGATCAGGATCGGCGTTGTTATTGGAAAAAGCAGCAGCGGCAGCAGCATTTCACTGCTCTTAGAATTGGCAGCTAAGGCAGCTAAGAACGTCCCAATGGCGATAAAACCAAAACTGCCTAAGAAAACTACTAAAATAAAATAGGGTACGCTGCCGAGAAACTTGAAATCAAATAGTAAGAATAAAAACGGAATAGAAACGAGTTCAACCACGAGCATCATCGCGAAATTAGCTAAGAACTTTCCTAAGTAAATGCTCGCAGCCTCCATTGGTGCAACCAACAACCCTTGCATCGTATCGTTTCGCTGCTCGGAAATAAACGAGCGGTTAAGACCTAAGATTCCAGCAAATACGATAATGACCCAAATGACTCCCGGTATGACAGCCTTTGTTGTGTTATTAGCTGGGTCAAAGGCAAAGCTGAAAACAACAATAACAAGACCTGCAAAAATAATTTGTGTAGTTAAGATTTGTTTTGTTTTTAACTCAGAATATAAATCTTTTTTTGCAAGTAATAGCGCAGTGCGGAATAGGTTCATGATACCCCCTCCACTTGCAGCTCATATTTTTCAGAAACAAAACCTAAGTTACGATTTTCAATCTTGAAATCATCGACAATTTTGCCGTTTTTCACAATGATTATCCGGTCGCAGATTTCCGCTGCTTGTTTGAAATCGTGAGTAACCATTAATGTGGTAGCACCTTTTTCCTTCATGGAAAGAATTACATTATTGAGTATGGAAATAGCTCCCTGATCCAAACCGGTATGTGGTTCATCGAGCAGCAAAATCTCCGGATCATGGATAATCGCACGGGCGATGGCAATCCGCTGAATCATGCCGCGTGAGAAATTCTTCACTGGTTCATTTAAAAAGAATGATAACCCAACTTCCTTTACAAGCTTAATCGCTCTTTGCTCTACATCATCGACACCGTATATATTTCCAAAAAAAACAAGGTTTTCTAACGGCGAGTAATGATCATATAGCAAGCTGGAATGGGGTAAATAACCTAATAGTTTTTTGATTTCAAGATGGTTTTTTTTCAAATCCAAGCTATTAATCTTAATTAGGCCTGAAGTCGGCTTAATCAGGGTGGCCAGAACCTTAAGCAGTGTACTTTTACCAGCACCGTTTGGTCCTAATATCGCAACGGTTTCCCCTTTTTTGATGGAGAGGTCAACACCACGTAAGATTAGCTTATTATCAGCTTGCTTCGTCAGTTTTTTTATTTCAATCATAACGGTCACTCCCAACAAGCTGTTATTCGATAAAGTTCCGTAAATTTAACTTAACCTGGACTAAATGCTGTTTATAGGCGGCTAGCTTGGCATGGTACTCAGTTTCAGAGAGCTTCCCGTCACCGAAGGTTTCTTCCAGTTCGATAATCTTATCCATAATCGCCTTTTGCTTCGCCATTAACTGCTTAAAGGCCTTCTCTTCCTTGTCAGCCCCAAGTCGTTCCTCTTCTAATCTTGCTTTCCGTCTAAAGTAGGCAAAATAGGATATCCCCGCGATCAAAATAGCTCCGATAATAATCAAAAAGACGTGTGGGTTAAAACGATGTAATGGTGACTGCGCCCACATTCTTAGATGGCCGGGATTATGGAAAGCTGGTGCCGTATGGGTAACAGCACTATTTGCCCCATTTTCACTTGTTGTTTGCTTTTGTTCGGTATCCTTCTTAGCAGGCTGTACGTCTTTGTTGTAAACAAGGGAAAATGGCGAGTTCGCTTGAATATCTTCTATGGTGTAAATCCAAAAGTTCTTACCATCCATATTTAGCAGCTCTGGGCTAACGGCTTGAATCCCGCTCATTTCGAGACTGCCCTTCCCTTCTTCAACAAGGAAGATTAACGATTTTACCGTATAATCAAAGGATAAATTGATGTCCTTCCCTTTTTCTATTCTATAGCTGTAGGGAAGCTCAATCCTTTGATCTCCCGGAATTGGAGTAGTGGTAATAAAGCCTGTATCAACTTGCTTAGAAGCAATTTTATTTTCTGAAAAATCTAGATCCTTTGCTCCTTTAGGGAGAGTTACGTTTAAAACGGCCTCACTTTTTCCATCACCTTTATATTCATCAGCTGTTGTGTTTAAATAGAAGCCCCTATTATTCAAATAGGTCGAGCCATCTTCGGAAGGTCCTATAACGATATACTGCATATCAATTATGATTTTGGAATCAGATGCTGCCAAACCGTTTAACGGAATTAGCAGCATAAGTCCAAGGAGGAGAACGGTGATTTTCTTGATCACTTTCCTTCCCCCTTTTTACTTTGATAGCTTTTCATTTGCGCTTCAATTTCTTTTTCCACTTCGGCCATTAATTCTTGGTCCACTGGTTTATCTGTTATTTGTTCTTCTTCCTTCATAATGCTGGCCACTTCTGATTCGTATTGTTTCTTTAAGTTTTTGTAATCGGCGTGTGAGATTTTATCCATTTTGTACTCAAACTCTATTTCATTCAGAGTGGTCAAAAGCGCTTCTTTCGTCGACGCTAAATCTTGATTTTTAGAACTAACATGTAAATAGGTATCCCACTTAAATAACGGTGACAATATTAGAAACAAACAGACAAGCGCCAGCGCGGCTGTAAAAATCATTGAAATGATTGTGATTTCATGCATTTTACTCACATCCTAAAGATACTTTTTGCGTTCTTCATCGATCATAGAAGAAAGAATTTCCCCTTCTACTTCATCCTCGGTGTTCTCATATTCAGTGACTACTACTTCTTCTGCTCCCTTTTTCTTCACCCATTTACGAATGATAAAAAACAAAGCCGCTGCAGCTGCTCCTAATACTATAAATGGAAGAACCCAAGCCATTAAGCTAAAACCGCTTTTCTCTGGAGAAGTCAATATTTCTTCGCCATAAATATTGACATAGTATTCACGAATTTTATCCTTATCCCAGCCCTTGTTCATCATCTCAACAAGGTCTTTTTTAAACTCGGTTGTAAGATTACACGTATTGGGATCACATTCATAATGATCTTGTCCGCAGCCGCATGTGCAGGCGAATTGGGATGCGACGGCTTTAAATTCAGCAGATTTATAGTTTATTTGTCTGGCTTCCACCGGGAATATTGATCCTTGAAAGATAAACGCAATGACGAGGAGCCCTATATAAATTTTGTTTTTCATATTAAGACACCTCACTACGTACTCCTGTGTATCTCGGAGTGACATTCCCATATTTTCCGTTCCAAACCGCGAACAGAGCACCAATGACAATCATGAAGGAACCAAACCATAACCAGTTCATCATTGGATTAACCTTGACGACAAAGGTTGCTCTGCCATCATCTTCCCAAGCACTTAATACAATATATAAGTCTTCCTTAAGTGAAGAAATGATCGCTACCTCGGAAGAAGGCTGTTCCCAGTTGCCATAAAACACTTTTTCCGGCTGGAAGGAACCAAGTTTTTTACCATTTTTGAAAACGGTTATATCTGCATAAACAATATCGTTGATACCTTCTCTTTTTTGATCAAGCCGCTCGTAATTGAGTCGGTAATCCTTTATTTCAATCGATTGTCCTAAACTAACTGTCTTCATCGTCTCTAAGTCATAGTTTTGAGAGCCGATGATCCCCATAGTAATGAACGCGATGCCAAGGTGGACGATGTAACCTCCATACCTGCGGCGATTTCGTATCATCAATCGGTACAATGCAACGAAAGGTGTTTCTTTCGTCATTTTCCTTCTAGCTTTGACACCTCGGTAAAACTCTAAGTAGTGGGTGATTAATAATAGAATAATAACCCCGTAGCCAATGACTGCCCATGCTTTTTGGATACCTAATCCAACCATTAGGATCATCCCAAGAACAGCAAGGATAGCAGGTATCATGAAGTTTTTCTTGAGATTTTTTACCGTTGACCGCTGCCATGCAAGCATTGGACAAACTGCCATCACAAACATCATTGATAATAGAATCGGTGCTTCTACCTTATTAAAGAACGGCAGCCCCACTGTTACCTTTGTTCCGCGGACAGCTTCAGATACTAGCGGGAAAATCGTTCCCCAGAATACGGCAAATGCGGCACCAACTAATAATAGATTGTTAACTAAGAAGCTGCTTTCTTTAGAGACGAACGATTGGAATTCACCGGCACTGCGTTTAAGCATATTGTAGCGGCTCATTAACACATATAATGCTAGGATTACGGCTACAGCCATAAAGATTAAGAAGTATAATCCTAGATTTGAATTGGCAAACGCATGGACAGATGTCAGAACACCGCTTCGTACTAGGAATGTACCAAAGAGTGTCAATGCGTAAGAAACGATGATTAAGCTGATATTCCATATTTTCAGCATGTTTTTCCGTTCTTGAATCATCACAGAATGTAAGAAGGCAGTAGCCGTTAACCATGGCATAAACGACGCATTTTCAACTGGATCCCATGCCCAGTAGCCGCCCCAGCCAAGCTCTACATATGCCCACTGGCCGCCAAAAATATTTCCTAAACTTAAAAACAACCAAGCAATAATCGTCCAGCGTCGCGTCGCTTTTATCCAGAAATCATCAACATTTTTCAAGATTAGCGCTGCCATTGCAAAGGCGAATGGAACGGCAAGGCCGACATACCCTAGGTACAATGTTACTGGATGAATAATCATGCCAGGGTTTTGGAGCATTGGATTTAGACCTTTCCCTTCTATTGGAACGGTATTTAATAGAAGGAATGGTTTTGCTACAAACCCCAGGATAAAGAAGAAGAAAACCGCGTTAGCTAAAAGAATAGCTGAAATATACGGAACCATTGGGTTTCCTTTCATCTTCTTGGAAAAAACAATCATGACCATGTAAAGCGTCAAGAAGAATGTCCACAATAACAAGGAACCAGCGTTACCAGCCCAAAGGGCTGTTAATTTATAAATGATTGGCAGCTCACTGCTGGTATAATCATGAACGTATTCGTATTGAAATTGCGATGTTGCTAAAAGGTAGAACAAGGAAAGCATGGCAAGTGCCGCACAGACAAATAATGCAATCAAACCGCCTTTACCGCTGTTTACAAACTTCTGGTTTTTTGTACTAATTCCTAATGTGATAATGAGGAGTGAATATATTGCAATGGCTAATCCGATATAAATGGTTGCGTTAGCAAATAAAAACATTTCGTCACCTTCTTAAGTTTGCCTGTTATTTTTCTTTCTGTGGTTGATTTAACTTATCTTTATGTGTTTCAGGATCATATTCCTTTACATCTTTTCCTTCGTATTTGGAAGGACATCTTGTTTTCACTGACTCAGCTTCAAAAGTATCTTTCTTTGTCGGAGATCCTTGAAGAATAGTGATGACACCTTCAGAGAAGTTATCTGGTTTTGGTCCGTTATGAATAACATGCATAATCTGACCTTCGTTATTTTTTACATCAAATTTCAACTCAATTTTGTCGGGATTCCATTTAATTGAATCTTCCATTAATAACCCCTCTACAGTTACAAAATCATCTTTATGCTGACCCTGGGTTGCGAGCAGCTCTTTCATTGTCAACTCTACCCCACTCGAACCAGGTGTTGCTGCCATAAGTAAGAACACAATGGCCCCAGCAATTATAAAACCGCCAAGCATGACAAGCGTATTTTTTTTCATCCTTCTCACCTCATTAGATTAATTTCTTCATTTCTTCTTCGTACATTTCTTGGTCTATCTTTCCGGTTAAGAGTTTCTTGCGGAGTTCCTTTTTTTCCTCAGCATTTGCAACTTTGTTATCTCTTTTTTCAGTTGGTTTCTTTGGCTGCTGTTTAATATGTTTTGAACCCTTTGCTGCTGTATGAGATGACTTAGGGTTACCTTTCAATCCTAGGTAAACGAAGAGGCCAGCGATAATAATCGCAATTCCAATAATCGATGCACCGCCAACCCCGATAAGTGGACGTTTTGAGTTGTCCTTTCCGCCATTTAGAACTTGATCTGTTGCAGTTCCATTTACTCCTGTATGGTTTTCATCATTTGGCGGCTGTGCCTTGTTTATTGCTTCCATTGTTGATTCCGTGCCATCTTTCTTGTATGTGAAGGTATAGTTCATGTTTTCTCCGGCTTTTACATTTTTGTATTGGTAATAATAGAGCTCTTCTCCGTATTCATTTTTGGAATTGTTAGGCGCCTTCGGTTCTAATTGAATCTCCTTAGCATTCATTGGCGCATAAAAGACAACATCAAGCAGATCGATATCGGCTTTGTTGATGAGTTGATATGTAAAGCTCTTTTTGTCCTTAACATCAATTGTTTTTGTGTAATATTCGATAACAAATTTGTAAGCCTCGTTATTTTTAATTGGTTTTGCGGGTTTCCAGCTAATGATTCCCTTTTCCTTATCAACATCAAACGGACGCTGTACTTCTGGTTTATTTTCCTCTGGAAATTCTGCCACTAAAGCAGCCTCAAAGCCCTTATCATTTGCGGGAACGGAAATTTCAATTTTCCCATCATAATCTTGGCCGCTTTTGTTTGTAATCGTTCCGTACTGTCCAACTAGTAACGAAGGAACATCCTTTGATTCCCAATCCTCAGGGTAATCAAACTCTGGCATGACTTGAACCTGCATTTCCTTCATCGGAAATTTTTCTGCCTGAAAGGCTGTTTCAGCACTTGCCTTTGGCAGGATAAAACTAGAGACAAATGATGCAGTAATGAATAATGCCAACCACTTTTTCTTACACATATTAATCCTCCTTGATATGGAAAACTCATCACTAGGGAGCATTATTTTCCACTATAGTCCTCTTTGAAATAAATATAATCTTAATCCACCCCTATTTGTTGATTCACTCTTGAACATTTTGTTAAAGGATTAAAAACGTTCCCTTTTCGTCAAAAAACCACCACAAAATGTTCACATTTGAGGAAGCAGAAACGCCATTGAAAAAAAAAAAACCTCGAGCCCATTTACATGGGCTCAAGGTTTAAGGTAATCGTTTGGTGGTTCTTTATTTTCTTTTATTGAACGTATATAACTAATGATGTCCGAAATATCTTGCTTTTTTAACTGGCGCACACCTTCTAGGCCTTTTAATGACGGACCCATCCTTGTTTCTTCGCGGCCATACGCCGTAGCAATCCAGATTTGCTTATCTGTTGTAAACTTTAAATATTGTGGATTAGAAAGAGCAGTACCCATTTTTATTTTTCCAGCTCCTGCCTCACCGTGACAGTTTAAACAATAGACATTGTATTGTTTCAACCCGCGACCTGGATCACCGGAAATCGTTTTTGGCACATTAAATTCAAGCTCTTTTGTTTGCCAATTTCTCATAAACGCAGTAAGATTTACCAACTCATTTTCCGTCAACCTTGGACCGTAAGCTGGCATGGCAGTACCTTCCCTGCCATATTTCACGGAATTATATAGGTCCTTATCGGATACACTACTTAAAAAGTGCTGATTATTAAGGGCTGTCCCCGCATATGACCCCTCACCTTTTCCGTTTTCACCGTGACAAATTAAACAATTTTTGTTATAAACCTTTTCTCCTGAAGCAATGGCTTTTGAATTCTTGCTGTCAAAAATACCACTATTGCCAATGCCAAAAATAACCCCAATAATAATCAAAACATAACTTCCGATTAATATTTTTTTCATGGCTGATACCTACTTTGGTTCAGGTGTTGGTGTTGGATCTCCGGCATTTCCATATTTACCAGTAATTAATTCATAAATTTTCTTAGGGCTTTTACCATCAAGATGCAATTCTACCGCCTCCCGGGCGATATCGACACAAATATCTCAGGCGACCCCCATTGAATCCCATTCCGTAACAGCCTTATCATTTCCAAATTGATCAATGAAGCAATCTAAATTACTTTTATGTCCATCTGACATACCACAGCCGCAATAGCAGGGAACTTGTGCAACTACCTCCGGGTATTCTGTCGCCATAATATATGTTTGTTGAATCTTTTCCGGCGAACCCATAACATAATCAGGTAATGGCTTATGCTTTTTGTCAAGAGCCCATTTTTCATTGTCGAGCTTGGAACCGCAGCCTGCAACAATCAGAGCTACTGTAAAACAGAGAAATAAAAGAGTCGTAATTCGTTTCATTGTTTGTATCACCTCTTTCTATTCATTTATACAATATAATCTTATCAAAAAGTGATTAGATAAATAGTCGTTAATTCTTACTATTTAGTGAAGTTTTCAAGATATTAAAAGGTAAAATAATATATTCCTTTAAATGAAAACTTTGTTAAAAGGGAATGTTGATTTCCGTTCCAGGCGCTTCGCTTTCCGCGGGGCGGGCGGTGAGCCTCCTCGGCGCTAAAGCGGAGGGCACTGAAAAACTTACGTTTTTTTGTCTTTTCATTTTGAGGGAATATAAAAAAGGTGTCATTTCGTCTAAAATTAGCTGAAATGGCACCTT